>NZ_JAKRFY010000042.1:0-36422 GCF_022347805.1 Pseudoalteromonas sp. Of7M-16
AGGGTCAGCCTCTAAGCTGGGTGCTTCTTCACCGATGTCTGCTAAAAGGTCATCAACATCACCTAGGTCATCTTCAGCTTCTGGCTCAGCAAACTCTGTGTCAGCTTCTAAGCTGGGTGTTTCTTCGCCAATGTCTGCTAAAAGGTCATCAACATCACCAAGGTCATCTTCACCTTCTGGCTCAGCAAACTCTGTGTCAGTACTTGCTTGAGCTAACAACGCATCAATATCTTCTTCACCTGCAAGATCATTCTCTTGCTCTGCCTGAGATAATAAATCATCGATATCTTGTTGCTCTTCACTAACTTGTTGCTGCGCATCTTCAAGTAGACCATCAACATCATCTAATTCCAAACCATCTTCTTCGATGCCTAAATCATCTTCATCTAGCGCACCATCGAGTAGGTCGTCAATATCGTCAGCACTTAAGATGCTATCACTATCAACGGCTTCTTCAGTAGCCGGAGTTTCTACTTCAGTCTCTTCAATTAAACTATCAATGTCGTCTAAATCCAGCTCATCATCACCCGTAGACTCTGGCTCAGGCTCTTCAGCGAGCTCTTCACTTAGCGCAGCAAGTGCATCGTCACTTACATCCAAAGTGTCATCTTGCTCATCGCCAACTTCATTGAATAGGTCATCTATATCATCGGCGCTAAGAATATCATCACCGTCTGACGCGGTTTCTTCTACGTCTAATGTGACTTCATCACCCAGAGCATCATCTGTTGAATCAAAGCTCTGTTGTAAGAAATCATCTATATCGTCTGACGATTCCTCCGTAGACGACTCGTCATCAAACACAATGTCGTCATTTAACAAGCTGTCCAACTCGTCCTGATCGAGCGTGCTGCTTCCCGTCTCAAACCCATCATCGTCGTCATCCAATGAATCAAAAACGATATCATCGTCTTCAGGCAAAATATCATCATCAAGCTGAATACTTTCGTCTAGCGGTGCAACGTCATCTGTGACTGGCATGTCAAGATCAAGCGGATCTGCCGCAGCGGCTGCAGCAGCGCCAGTCGCTGCGGCGGCAGCAACTGGCGCTTGAGGTAAGAATTCATCGTCTTCAGCACTCGACTCTGCTGCCTGTTTACGCTTGCGCATAAAGAACACCAACCCGCCTATAACTAACAGCGCGGGAATTGTTGCAAGCAAGGCAATTACGATGGGGTTAGATAAAGTTTTACTTAAGCTCGACTCTTGCTCAGCCATTTTGTCCGCTTCTTGCTGTGCAATCATTTCGCTTTGCATATCGATTACAACTTTCAGCTGCTGCTGAATTTCGCTGTCTTTGCCAAGTTGATCACGGACATTTTGCAATTCATCTGAAATGTCACTGAGCTGCTTTCTAAGTTGGTTATTCTCTTCCAGTATGTCTTCTACATTTTTGACTGAAGACTTAAATTGGTTCTGCAAATCCAATAACTTGGAGTCCTGCTCCATTCGCAGGTTTCTTAACTGATTAGTTAGCGCTTTTTGGGCCTGCTCTACATCTACTTTACGCGCCTGAGTCACCCGCTTTTGGGCGTCATTTATATCAGACTGGCTCAATGTGCCATTTTTCTTACGTTCCCATAACGCATCATCTTGATCTGATTTTTGCTTTGCTATGCCGGGGTTAACTCGCCTAATTTCTGCAAGAGTTGGGATACGGAGATACGCCCCATCTCGCATATGGTTGAGGTTTTGGTCTAAAAATGCGCTTGGATTTTTATCATAGAGGGCTTTCATCACCTGATAAATAGTGACAGAGTCATCAGGTCTAATTTTTTGCGCTAGGCGCCACAAAGTATCTGAAGGTCTGATAGGACCAACTGAACGTCCCTCTAGCCCATAATCAACACCTTTGGGACCCTTCAACACTGTGCCATCTTGAGTGTATGCAGGAGATGTAATGAAAGCCAATGCTAGGATACAAAATAAGGCTAAACCGCGCATGCTGTTCCTTTGTTTAAGGTGACCACTTACTCAACCAGTAAGTGAATAATAAATTTGCTCATCTTTGCTTTTTGCAAGCTCTATTCCAATTGCAAACTATAAACCAGTTATAAGGGAATATCCATTGTCTGTGTATTGATTCTTAACATTGCACTAATACTTTATAATTAGAATGAAATTGTTTTATAAATCAGGGAGGTGGTAAAAGAAGGATTTGTGTAAGTAGTGAGGCAAAATGCTGCCATCGCATTTTGCCTCAAAGTATTACTAAAGATAGTTTGCAACTAGTTCTTCTGCTATTTGAACACTGTTTGTTGCTGCGCCTTTACGCGTGTTGTCAGATACAACCCACAAATTTAACCCCATTGGATGTGAGATATCCGCGCGTAATCGTCCCACATAAACGGTATCATTACCGCTCGCATCACTCACAGGCGTTGGGTAATCTTCTTCGCCTTCAATCAACTCAATACCTGGAGCATCAGTAAGTAATTGCTTAATATGCTCTAAATCGTATGGCATACGCGTTTCTAAGTGGATCGCTTCAGCATGACCAAAAAACACAGGAACACGCACAGCGGTTGGATTGACCATCACACTGCTATCACCCAATATTTTTTGAGTCTCCCAAACCATTTTCATTTCTTCTTTGGTGTAACCATTTTCCTGAAATGCATCAATTTGTGGGATCACGTTGAATGCAATTTGCTTCGGAAAAACTTCGTTTTCCATTGGTCTTGCATTCATTAGGTTTGCTGTTTGTTTTGCTAGTTCATCGACCGCTTCTTTTCCCGCACCTGAAACGGCTTGGTATGTTGAAACATTTATACGGTCAATGCCATAGGCATCATAAATCGGCTTTAATGCCACCAGCATTTGAATTGTTGAACAATTTGGATTAGCGATAATATTGCGATTTCTGAAATCTGCAAGGCTAGCTGCATTTACTTCAGGTACAACAAGTGGCACGTCATAGTCATATCTAAAATGCGATGTATTGTCTATCACAACACAGCCTGCTTCGGCTGCTATCGGCGCATATTTTTCGGAAACGCTCCCACCTGCGGAGAACAAACCGATATGTGCTTGCGCAAAGTCAAATTCTTCCACATCTAAAACAGTGACTTTTTCGCCCATAAAATCGATTTCTTCACCTGCACTGCGGCTGCTAGCAAGGGGATAAAGCTTGTCGACCGGAAACTTTCTTTCTGCCAACGTTTCAATGATTTGCTTACCTACTAGGCCAGTTGCACCCAGTACCGCCACGTTAAATTTCTGCGACATATTTATTCCTCATTCATTTCTACTTGAAAGCCGAGCTGCTGCAACCTCTGTGTATGTGCCAACGGCGTCGATACCTTCAATGTTGAAAACTCTCTTCTCGGAGGGTATTGTTTGCGTAACACGTCAAACCCCTGACTTTCTAAATTGGCTCGCATTAAACCATTATCACGGCGAATATCATAGATCATATGGACAATACGACCATAATCTCTTTGGCAAAATGTACTATTGAGATGGCATTGACTTAGAGCTGGTATTGGTAAAAATGCTTCCAGCTGTTTAGTCGCCTCAACCCCCAGTGTTCTACACAATGCCTGATAGAGCATTTGCGTACCCCGCGCTTTGCCTTCTAGGGTATGCCCAGCAATATGAACTGACGTATACAAGCAATGCGGTATGAGTTCGGTCAGAATATTTGGCTCGTTTTCCCATACATCGAGTATCAATTCCAGTGCTTGACCTGACGTCTTTGCATTTAACAGAGCCTGATTATCAATAACATCTCCGCGACTCGCATTAATAACTAGCATGCCGGGTTTAAGCTTTTTAATTCTGTCAACGTTTAGTAAATGTTTGGTTTGATGTGCGCCCGTTTTTATTAGTGGCACATGAAATGTAACAAAATCCGCTGATTCAAGCGCGGAATCAATATTAACATGCTCCGGCAGGGTTCCCTGTTCTGCTCGAATAGGGTCGCACAAAATTAACTCTATACCACTGTGTGCTAATTTTTCTCGCAAACAGTTTCCAATATTACCCATTCCGACAATCGCCAGCTTTTTGCCGCGTAACTCAACATCTCGATCTTGGCTATATGCATATAAAGCGCTTATCACGTATTCAGCAACTGCGACAGCATTGCACCCTGGTGCACTCGAAAACGCAATTTCACGCTCAGCTAGGTATGTCTGATCGATGTGATCAACGCCTATCGTAGCCGTACCAACAAACTTAAGCTTGTCCGCTTTGTTTAGCAACTGCTGGTCAACTTGCGTAATTGAACGAGTTAACAAAACATCTGCTTCTTGCACCTGCTCAGCAGTAATATTGCGCCCATCAAAGCGCACTACTTCACCAAAGCTTGAGAAAAACTCTTCCACCAAAGGCATATTTTGATCAGCCAAGATCTTCATTAAAATTATTCCTAAACATCGCACGGAGCTATATTGTAACCCACCTGTCGCACAGACCCTAGTTTCGCTTTGCTCCTATGCCTAGCGCGACAAACATCAAACAAAGTAAAAACAACACTAACAATTTAACACTTGGCTGTTCTGCAACATTTACCAAAGGGCTAAACACAAAAGCCTGAACATTACACCACGCCAAAAAAAATGCCGTATATTGCGCGCCACCATAGGCGTAACACGCGCAAACTACACTACTGAGACAGTTAATAAAAACGGCGTACTCAAAAGCTTCGACACTCAATAACATCGAAGTAAACGTAATGACAATGATACATATATTCCCCAATTGCATAAGCAACCCCTCCTTAGGTCTTTTTTGTAATATAGATAAGTTTACAAAATTGGCAATTGAACAATTTTTAAGTCCAACATTGCACTGGTATGGTCAAAATTTGGCTTCTAAAATGTTAAATGGAAGGCTTTTTTGCTTGAAATAGCTGGTCAGACAAGCTAGCCTAATCATGTGGTCAGACCTCTAATAAGGAAGAACAACATGACACTTTTATTCACTATCGCTTTGATAGCACTGGTCAGCGCGGCCTGTTATCATCGCGCCAGCTGGAATACCTGCCTAGGTGTTGCAGCGACAACGTTACTCGTTGGCACTTTTGCCGACGCTTTTGGGGCTTTGTCTTGGCTTATCTTCTTGGCCATTGCAATTCCATTTTCAGTCACCAATATCCGTCAACAATATATAGTTGCACCACTGTTCAAGGCGTTTAAAAAAGTAACGCCCACGATGTCAGAAACTGAAAAATCAGCAATCGACGCGGGGACAACTTGGTGGGAAGCGGATTTATTTTGCGGCAACCCGAATTGGAATAAATTACATCAATTTGCAAAACCAAGACTCACCGCAGAGGAGCAAGCTTTCTTAAACGGTCCAGTTGAGGAAGTATGTGCCATGCTAGATGACTGGGAAGCTACGCACGAATTAACCGATTTACCGCAAGAAGTATGGCAGTATTTAAAGGACAATAAGTTCTTTGCCATGATTATCAAAAAGCAATATGGCGGCCTCGAGTTTTCAGCTTACGCACAATCCTGTGTGTTACAAAAGTTAACCAGTAAATCATTATTACTTTCTTCGATTGTGGGCGTGCCTAATTCACTCGGTCCAGGCGAACTATTGCAACACTATGGAACGCAAGAGCAAAAAGACCACTACTTGCCACGTTTAGCAGCTGGCGACGAGATCCCATGCTTTGCATTAACATCACCCGAAGCTGGCTCAGACGCCTCATCTATTCCTGACTTTGGGGTGGTATGTAAAGGTGAGTGGGAAGGCAAAGAGACACTGGGGATCCGCTTAACGTGGAACAAGCGTTACATTACACTTGCGCCAGTATCAACCGTACTTGGCCTCGCTTTTAAAATGCAAGACCCAGATGGCTTGCTTGGTGATAAAGAAGACATAGGTATCACCTGTGCACTTATTCCAACCTCTATGCCTGGCGTTGAAATTGGTCGTCGCCACTTTCCATTAAACGTGCCTTTCCAAAATGGACCGACACGCGGTAAAGACGTATTTGTGCCACTCGACTTTATAATTGGTGGCCCTAAAATGGCAGGACAAGGTTGGCGTATGCTGGTCGAATGTTTATCCGTTGGCCGTGTTATTACCCTACCTTCCAACTCCACTGGTGGCATCAAAACACTGGCGCTCGCCAGCGGTGCATACAGCCGTATTCGTCGCCAATTTAAGCTACCAATCGGAAAAATGGAAGGTATCGAAGAGGCACTATCGAAGCTTGGTGGCTATGCCTATAGTAGTGACGCAGCACTAAGCATGTCGACAGGGGCAGTTGACTCAGGGGAAAAACCGTCTGTAATTTCGGCCATTCTTAAATACCATTTGACAGAGCAAATGCGTGCTTCCACGATTCACGCTATGGACATTCATGGTGGTAAGGGCATTTGTTTAGGGCCAAATAACTACCTTGGCAGAGGCTATCAGGGTGCGCCTATCGCGATCACCGTAGAAGGGGCCAACATCCTTACGCGTAACATGATCATCTATGGTCAAGGTGCGATTCGTTGCCATCCGTTTGTACTTGCTGAACTAAACGCCTGTAATATCAAAGATAAGCAAGAAGCACTAGACAGTTTTGACCAGGCCTTAATGGGCCATATTGGTTTCACTATCTCTAATTTAGTGCGCACCAAGTGGTTAGCATTAACTGGTGGGCGTTTTACAAGCGTACCATTTAACGACGAAACCGCTGATTACTATCGAATCGCCGCTCGATACAGTGCATCGTTAGCATTGATGTCAGATATCTGTATGGCTGTATTTGGTGGATCTCTGAAGCGCAAAGAGCGTATTTCTGCGCGACTTGGAGATTTGTTGAGTTACTTATACCTCGTATCTGCCACACTGAAACGATACAACGATGAAGGTCGTAAAAAAGAAGATCTGCCTCTGGTTAAATGGGCGTGTCAGGAACACTTATACCTCTGTCAACGTGCCTTAGCTGATCTTATCAACAATATGCCGTCAATGGCATTACGCGGTGCTCTCAAGCTAGTTTTATTTCCATTCGGCCGTCCAGTGCGCAAGCCTACCGACGAAATGGAACATGACATCGCGAAACTATTGCAAACACCAAATGAGACGCGTGATCGCCTTGCCAATTACATCTACACCACTGATGAGCCTCTAAATCTAATTGGCAAGCAGGAACAAACACTAAAAGACATCTTGGCTGTAGAGCCTATTTTCGACAAAGTATGTCGTGCCAAAGGACAAAAGCTGCCATTTATGCAGCTAGACAAAGTCGCCCAAATGGGATTGGAAAGTGGCATATTAACGCAGCAAGAAGCAGACAGCCTCGCCGCTGTTGAGGCTCAGCGATTGGCTGTGATTAATGTCGATGATTTCGACCCAGCCGAGTTACTGGCAGGAAAAGCGCGCATAATGGATAAAAACGCCGACGCAGCCTAACTATTAAATTACAGTCTAACAAAAGGCCGGTATCACCGGCCTTTTTTATATTTAACTCACCAGTACTTTCGCCAGCATAATGGCGACCACAGAAACGGCCCAAACTAATGCAAGGTATCGAGCCGAATGCAGAATGACCCACATCAAAACAGGCGTGACCAAAACCGTCAGTACCTCGAAAAGCCCCAAACCAAAGATGCCGATACCACTGATCCAAACTGTGAGCGTAACACTAAGCACAACAACACATTGGCTGCGGTGCACGCCTTCTAATTTCGATATGCTAGACCAAAACCGATGGAACTGACGCACCTGTTTGTTAGTATCAATTAATAACGTCCCCCACCAAAGTACCGTAAATAGTTGTGCCATAACTACATAGTAACTTTTTAGGTCAGGACGCTCGGTAACGATTACCCACGTGCACCAATAAGTAAGTATTGTCATCCCTAGTCGCCAGATCAGGACCCATGGCTGCTCAATAACCCACTGCAACCAATATGTGTAGGTTGATATGTGCCTAAGTTTAATTCCTTGATAACTGCTCGGTAGAAACAAAGAAAGCAACAGCACTGCAAACAATCCAGCGTAATATACGGTGATCTGCTCGATCAACAAGGCCATTGCAAATGCGCTAACTAGCACAGCAAGCAAAGCTATTGGCCGATACAAGAGCGTCATTGCAAGACCAAGTTGTGCCGCCATAAAAAATAATAAATGGGGGACTTGCATCACATTTTGCCAGCCCATCGCCAGAGCCATAGCAAGTGCAGCTAAAAATAGCACATGACAAATTAACAGCAGCCCTTGATCAGCAATCAACTTATGAAATCGTGAGGTTAATATCGAACTATGATAGTTTCGGTGTGTTGTATCCAATACTGCGCTTTTTACAGTTTGCAGTAGTAAACTCTGTAGCAACAAAAAGCCAAAAGTGACCCGTATCACCTCTGAGTCCGTTTCGTATTGAACAATTTTCCCCAACGCAAAAAACCCCCCCATTGCCAAACTCGGCACATATATGAAAAACAGTGTGCCAAGCAAGAGTGAAAACTCTGCCAACTGCTGGCGAAGTGCTTTGAGTTCAATCCGAAATGCAGTTAAACGATATCGATAATAGTGAATCAAGCCCCCTCCTTAACTAGCAAACAAAGGTTGAGACACAAAGCCAATATCCCAAAATGGCGCTGGTTCGTGGCAGCTGATCAACAGCTGCCCTTGATAATTGTGTAAATAGGTTAATAGTTTTTCAAGGCTTTGATGATCGAGTGCCGCACTGGGTTCATCTAAAATCATATAAGGCGTTTCGCGCATCAGCGCATTGATCAACTGCAGCTTTTTTTGATTACCAGAAGAAAGCGAAGCATAGGATGTATCTAGGAATGGCGTAAATTGCAGCAACTCAATTAGCGCTTCAGGAAAAGTGCATTGCCAACTATTTTGTGTCATAGACAACAACTGTCTCGCGGTTAAAAACGCAGGATATGCAATAGCATCAGTTGCCAATGCAACCTTAGTTTGAGGCGACTTTAAGAGGCTACCATCATAGAGAATAGTCCCTTTATAAGCGCGGTCGATGCCTGCAATCAATGTAAATAGCGTGCTTTTCCCCAACCCATTGGGTGCTTCTAGACAAACTTTTTGAGCTTCAAATTGAGCCTGATAGTTTTCAAAAATGGGATTATGAACAAAAACTTTGGTTAAATTTTCTATCTGAATCATATGTGAGCTACTTGTTCTTTTTATCAAATACTAACAAGCACATCACCAATGTAGGAACAAAAAAGTGTTGCAAAACGTATCAGGCGCGTAAAGTTATAATGTGTTAATCGCTCTACCCGCATACTCACTATAAAACGTCTCTATCGCGCCTCGTTTTTGCATTGTGACAAAGACCTGACGTCCTGACTCTCCCCCAAATGCGATATTAGTCGGAAACTGGCCTTTAAGTTTTACGGTGTTAATCATTTCGCCTTTGGGTGATAAGATCACCACTTCACCTGCTCCATAACGCGCGATATAAAGATTTCCGCGCTCATCTGTGCGCATACCGTCCAGACCATGGTCATCGAATTGATAAAACAGCTTAGCCTCACCCAATTGCCCATTTTGTACTATTGGAAATGCCCAGATGCGTCTTTGCACACTTTCATTGACATAGAGCACAGAGTTGTCAGGGCTCACTTCTATGCCATTTGTGGTCCCCATATTCGCTTTTAACCGCTCGACTTGACCATTAGTGCGAATGCGCCACACTTGGCCATTACCATTTTGCCAATTGGGATCGCTCGCATACAAGGTGCCATCGTCTGCGATTGCGATGTCATTAGGCTGATTCATCTCTGGCTCGTGGGCAAACACAGAGACTTGTTTGTCTGGCGTTATTTGTAGAATATTATGCTGCTTGTAATCCGCAACATACATATTGCCACGACGGTCAAAACGGATCCCATTGCCGATACTGCCTTTAGGCAGATTGATGTACAAGGACGCTTGGTTTCGCGCAACAACTTGTCCAATGGTGCCTTGCTCGCCAAAGTTAACGGCATAAAGCACCCCTTGTTTATCGACAGCTGGCCCCTCAACTCCATTAGTAAACACGCCATCAGCGACCCAATCTTGCGCTTGATATAAAGGTAAATTCGCTTGCTCTGTACTTTGGCAACCAGCCAAAATCAGCATCAACAGTGTACTGCCTACTATTGCCTTCATCACTCTTTCCTTGCCCAAAAATCTCAGTATGCAACCTGTGCCCAGCATTGTGAATTGAGATTTCTTCACGCTGTTCAGATGCTATTTAGAATAGATAACGCACTTTAAATATTACACTGTCTTCATTGGGCTTGGTCCAGTTTTGTTTAACCCCCTCAAGCCAAGGTTGCTGACCAATTTGCGCTCGTTCTAATGATGTTATATCACGTCCACCGCGGCGATATACCAAGTAAAGATCAGAATAGGCCCCTAATCGGTAACGCAATTTAAATTGAGACATCAATCGTTTATCCTCAAAACTAGTATCAACCTGATCACGCTCATGCAGCATGCCTTCTTGTATCACAAAGACATCTTTGCTCTTCGCTTCTAATACAGACCACTGCAGGTTCGTTGATAATTCCAAGTTATTTGCCAGTAAAGCGCTCACCTCTATAGAGTTAACAAAATATGTACGATCGTATTGTGTAATTTGATTGCGCTCATTTGCGACTAACCATCCGTCACCACGGCGCAAAAAATTATTAAATTTTATATTCCAGTTTTCATGGGGCATCCACGTCATATCAAGCGCATACTGCTGTGCGTGCCCAGATAATCCCTCTTGGTCGTATTCAATACTCGCTGCCCAACTAAAATCTCCAATGTAAGGACTTTGATACAAAACTCGACCTTCAACCGCATCAGGTTGCATAAAAGCCTCACTTTGCGCGCCAATATTGTCTTGCCAACCAGTATCAAGATAGTCAAGATGCACAGTCCATTGCGCCCCATTCGCCATCATGAACTCTGTACTATACCCTTGTTTGGCAGGCAATTTTAAACCATTCGCATTGGCTTCATAAGACACTTCCAGAGTGTGCTTAACTCGAGTTAGCCAATCATTGCCAATATTTTTTGCATGACTCAAGTGCAACCTAGCATACTGCCAATCATTGCGTTTCATGTAACCCATATCTCGGTTATTAAACTGCTGATTTAATCGTAAATATTGCCCGGATATACTGGTGTTTGGCGAAAACTGGTAGCCAATATTGAGAGAGCCGCCATGTCCTGTTTGTCGCTCTTGTTCATCGATTTGACTGAGCAACAATGCACTTTGAACCGACCACCGTTGGCTTTGATATTGACTATCCCATGCCATGCTTTGTGCCTGCCTGTTGAGCCAAGGCCGCTCTACATGTGTCGCTAAAATACCAGTACGCCAATTTGCAGTGCGATAACTATACCTACCTGCATAAAAGTGCTTGCCCACTGCGTTATCTAAGCTATTTTCTCTTACTGCAAAAGCCCCCCACTGATTGTGGGTACCTTGATGAACAAACCGGACTGCGCCATCAATTGGCGTGATCAGTTCTGTACCATCATCACTGCCTGCACCTATTCTTCTGGTATGGATCAACTTCGTGTCTTGCAAAACATCGACATTAAATACGCTAATATCTTGAGTGAAAAAAGGCCTTTTATCCGTTCTTAAAGTCTCTACCGCGGAGTAATTCACATCCACATCATCACTGTCTACTTGTGCAAAATCAGGGTTAACTGCCACAGATAGGGTTTGGTTGTGGGACGGTTTATAAAATAAATCGAACCCGGCATCTGACTCGCGCTGTTTATTTTGACGCTCAGTAAAGTGATGTTGATGCGTCACGTAGGGAACAAAACTCAATTGTGTTTTTGCAGGTATGTGCACCTTGAATTTGGGCATGTTTAGAAAAAAGTCACTGTTACTGAGCGTCTGTTTTTGATTTGCATAAATCTGGTTGGACTTTAATTCATAGAGTTGGATCCCAACACCTATTGACGCCAAACCGGAGTGCTCTCTATTGGGAGAAAAAGAGACACTGTGCCAAGGAATAAACACTTCGTTACTCCAGTGAGTTTCATATTCATAGTAGGCACTTTCCCAGTCACCATCCCAGTCATGATCTGTGGTGCGCTGTGCGGTCACCACAGCATCCTGCCTGCCGCCGCCAAGCGTAGTTGCAAATAGATATGCACTGCTACCATCACCAGAAAAATCAAGATAGATGCGGTTAAACTCAGCCTGCATAAAACCATCTTGTAAGTTGAACTGTTTTTTGCGACTTTGCTGATCCTGAAAGTTGATAATACCAATATAAATACCGGCTTGATCCACAGTAATTTTTGCTCTGACTTTATTCTGAGATGCCTCGTGAGTTGCTGGCACCACCTGAAAAAAAGTTTCAATTTGCTGCGCTGATTGCCATACAGGCTCATCAAGTTTGCCATCTATAATCATTGAACTTGCATTGCTTACAGAAATATTTGAACCAATGAGCAAAGCCCCTAAACCAAAGTTAAACGCCCTCATGCAATTTCCCCTTTTGTATAGAAGGCTGTTATATAAGCAAATATTTCGCGTTTAAAAGCTTATGGTTTTCTGAAAAATAGTTTTAAATGGCTGAACAAGATTGACTTTAACCTGAACATGGTTACCTTTGGGTTGAGCCGAATATGACAACAAGGTTGAAAGATGGATCGTGAAAACACTGCTGTTGATAACAGCCCAATACATGCTATTACACAAACAACTACCCGCTTTCAATTTACCCATTGGCAATTTTTTAATGACAAAGATGAACTGCATGATATACAAGCTCAGTCGGTGACTAAATTAGAGCCACAAGTTGCCCGCCTTTTGACTCTATTGATCACCCAACAAGGTCAAGTTATTACCAAGGAAACCCTGAACAAACTACTGTGGCCAGATACCATTGTAGAAGCCAATAGTCTTTATCAATTGCTCACTAAGCTCAGAAAAGAATTACAAGACAATGCCAAGAACCCAAAATACATTAAAACTGTGCCTAAAAAAGGCTACTTGTTTCTACCTTCTGTGTCACCGATAGAGACACAGGAACAGACACCTCTGGCCACCACCCAAAACTTGATCACCACAAGTCAGATACCTAGCTCAAAAGTAAAACTATATAAATCTCTGCAGGTACTGATGGCGAAAAAGCGCAACTGGGCGCTGACCCTGTGTGCCGGGGCCTGCTTTAGCACTATTGCATTTTTGTCTTCTGCACCGGATAAAATAGAACCTACTCAATATGAACGTGAAGATATTACCTATGAGCTGGGTGTCGAATTTAATGTCGCCGCGCATATGCAGCTAGATCTGCTTGCGTATATTGAGCAATTTAATACTTTAAAAATCACGACCAAAGCAGGTCAAAACCAATATTCTCAAACTTTTGATACCCGCATTGCGCACCCAACTTGGCATCCAGATAAAACAAAACTGGCATTTTGGCAGTACCAAAATGATATGTGCATCTTGCATATCAGTGATGAACAAGCGCGCAGTTTACATAGTAGTTCGCCCATCCCATGTCACTTGATACGCCCACCTGTTTGGCAATCTGATAACGAATTGATCTTAACCATTAGTGACAAAACAGGAAGCAGTGCTTATTTATATCGCATCGAACAACAACAGTTAGTCAAAATCCCATTACCCCAAAAACCTGAGGAGAGTTATATTGGCGCAATCCGCGCTTGGGAAGAGCAAGTTTACTATGTCATTGTAGATGCCGACCATCATTCTCGGTTGGTCAGCTTAGATGGCAATATTCATATGACTTGGCCATACCCTCTGTGGTTGTTTAACTTTGACCCAGCTAAACAAAGTATTATCAGTAACGATGGTAGCGCTCACCACAACTTAGTTGCGAAATTGAGAAACGGTCAAACGTACCCTGTTTTTGCCACTTCGCAAGGGATGTTTACAAATTTGTCTATTGATAAAAATGGAGACATATTCACAGCTGCGGAAACCTGGCAAGTGAATATTCGAGATCAAGATAACCTGCCCATTTTTTCTAGCTCAAGTCACGACTTTCTCCCTGTCACAAATCCATTGGGTGAAACCGTATTTATGTCCCGTCGAACAGGCCAATGTGAGATTTACTTGCACGCCAACAACCAAGTGAAGCAACTGTCTTTCCATAAGGGATACAAGTACGTTAACTTTTTAGCTTGGGATCCGCTATTTAGTAAGATCCTTTCAAATAGAGACAATGAATTAGTACTTTATAACCGAGAAGATGTCATAGTCAGCTTTGACAGTCAGCACACCAGCGCTCCCCTTCAATTTGGCTGGCTTGATGCGCAAAATATTTGGTCCAGCGATACAGAGTTTGTACACACCTTTAACTTGGATGGAGATCTGCTGAGAAAAACCAAGTTTGCTTCTGATTTTTTAATTTTTGATACCAAGCAACAGCTCTGGATAGTGCTACAAGGCAACAAACTATATCAATCACAGTCGCTTGCCAACTTCAACGCGCAAAAACAACTTGTATCAGAGCTACCCAGCGATGCCGTACACATGATTAAAAACCCACGGTTGATTAATGATACGCTTTATTGGCAATCTACTTGGTCAAAAACAGACATCATCTGGAAATTGCCGTTAACTGCACCACACCAAGTTACAAAAATAAAGCAGGAACCGCTCATTTGGCATTATGATATTGCTCCGGATGGCGCACTGAGAGTTGCTAAAATGGAGTCTGTTGAAGCAGATATAAAACGCATTAAACCTCAACCGAAAAAAACCTAACAATAAGCCCTTCAAGCCAGCTGCAATCAGCTGGCTTGATAAACTTACAAATCAGCATAGCCCAGCCCCTTCTCCACAATCATTCCACTTTTTCATGATAAAAATAGCATGATGTAATTAAAAATAGTGAAATAAACATGATGCGCTCTAAGTATTTGGTATTATCCATGCCTTTTTTGCTTACTGCCTGTTTAGACAGCAGTGACAACCAACTTGATATCATAACGCCCGAAGAAACTGTGCAAGTCGATACAGTGCCCAATGTCGCGTTAACTGAGATCAAAACCCCCCAACATACTCTGTACCAACCAGGCCAACCTATCTCACTGGACTATTCAATTAGCTCAGAGTTGTTAGAGACTCAAAACATTGGTGTTACCTTTATGGCAATTCCAAAAGACAAAGTCGCGCAGCTTGAAACAAAAGATAAACCCGAAGGTTTCAATCTTGGTGTACATCACATTGCTCAACTAGAATCAGGTACACAAAGTTTCACTGCATCTTTAATGTTTCCAAACCAGCAAATGCCCAGTGGAGAATACTTAATCGGTGCGTATGTCGACAGTGCAAAAATAATTGTCGATGAAGCAAATCTAGACGACAACCGTTCACGCGGTCATGCTGACAATGATCTAGTCACCTATGCTCAAATCACGATGGATGCCTCCCATTATCATGACTTCGTCCTTGATAAAGCCACTGTTGGTGACGGCTTTGCGATGTTTCCAGATATAGGGCAGCGCGAAACTGAATCTGAAGGTAACCCTAGCCAAAAACACTCAGATATCATCGGTCATATCGACGCCAGTAAATTTGGTAATACTGCAAACGCAGCTGATGTCACTGCTGAAATCATCATTGAAGACCAAGCGTATACAGCGCACTTTTGGCAAGAAGGCAAAGAACATTACGCTGAAAAAATGCGTATAACATTTGCCCAATTTGAGCAAAGCCACTACTTCCCATATGACATTGCCATCAATGGCGCACTTTTACATAAAATCCAACAGGCATTTGATCCAAATTCGAGTGAAAATACGCTGGATATTCGCTTTACACTCCACGATACCTCAGAATTTGATGAAGCGGATACCAGTAATAACGTCTTCACACTTGAAGTCCCCTATAGCCTATACAAAGATACGACACCAAGTGATGAGTTACTCAAAAAGCATAATTTACCAACCAATGCCACTGCATCGAATCGCGCTGCTCGTGGTACTCCTACAGATGAAATGGGGTTGACTATCAGTCAACAAACCTCAGATCAGTTTGTGCTTTTAGACCTGTTTGGCAACACCTATGGTGATAAGTCCAAAGTTGCTGTTGTACCTAGTTTCCTATCACTTATCATTTTAAAGGCCACTGACGGAGGATATGCATGGGCATCATCTGGTGGTGGTTTCGATTTGTATATGTTTGATGACAGCGTCAGTCTTTTTTCCGCAGGGGCCAGTGGTATTGCCGACGGTGCAAATGGCACTCTTAGTTACTCAATGGGTGTATCTCTTTTAGGCAAGTCTTTGATCGCTGAATCCGACTCTGTAACGGCCTTGGATGAAAGCTTTAAACACGATTGGAGCGAGGAACAAAAACTATTTTCAACCACCTTTACCATAGCCATTGTTCCTGTAAGCGTATCAGCTGGTATCAAGGGTGAAGTGGGTGTTGGTACAGAGTTAAAATATGCCGATCAACGATTTAGCATTGGCGGCGATATACTTACTGCCAGCTTAGACGCCTATGCCACAGCTGGCATAGATTTGTTGATTGCCAGTGGTGGCATAGGCATCGACTTTTTAATTATTTCAGAGACGCTGTCTGCCACTGCCTACACAGACATCAGCAAAGCTATCAGCGATTCAGAGATAACCTACGGTATTGATGTCAGCAATCACATGAAAGCCATCGAAGGTGAACTCTACTTGTGGGTTAAATACCCAGGCTATGAATTCTGTTGTTCATTCCCAACCAAAACAGCAACAAAAACCCTCTATGACACAGGTGCTTTGTATAATAAAACATGGCAAATGCTGGACTATAGCGACAGTTTTAAATTTTAACCGAGTAAAGTATGAAACGGGCAACCCCTTTATTACTTTGCACATTAACACTGCCATTTGGCAGTGTTAATGCCAGCCAAGAGTGTGCGCGCTGGGGCGAATTTTCTACGCATGCAAGTACAAAGATGACCACTCTCTCTGCACCAAGTCAAAATAAGCTCTCTGTTACTGGTGATCTGGTTTTCAGACCACTGCTCAAAGACGAAAAGTTTTATTGGCTAGGTTTGCAATTATCGTCTGCTGAATTACAGTTGGACAACACCCCAATTCAAGCTCAATACTATCGCGTTCCTTTTGCAGTCAAAATTGCTGCAACATCTGGCGATATTTTAGATTACCACTTTGGTGCCAAGCTAAAACCAGAAGATGAACAAAAACTGATGGCAATTTACCAGCAGTTTCATATTGAGCATCTCAAGCAGTATGATTTACAGTCACCAAAAATTATTCAAGAAAGCGACAATTTAGGCCGCTATCGAGTTCAATATCAGACGCTGGCTAACAACGCCATTCAAAAACAAAAACTCGATTACACCTTAACTACCCAAGGCACTCAGTTGTTTGCATTTAAGAAACCGCAAATAAAACAAGATTTATTCACCTTCAAGACCTCAAACTGCTGGATAAGTGAACTGCAAGGGTATAATAATACCGTTGTTGAAAGTGATAAAGGCGATATCAATATCAATGTTTCTCAAACCATTCGCTATACGCAGAAACAAGCACCTATCCCCACTGACATCGCTTTAATGTCTTTGCCACTTGCGCCGGCTAAATGGCCAATATTGCCGCTAAATAGTGTATACCCAAAGCCGCGTCCAGTGCCGCTAGATAATGCCAAGGCATTTACCCAGTTACTGTTACAAAAAGATCTGCAAGCTCTATCAAGCGATGTCCTTTTACAATTGCTATATGACAATCAAATTTACTTAAGCGCACTGCACAATTTGATCAAGCAAGGGGCATTTGCAGACAAACAACTAAGTCGTTTATTGCTCATGATAGGAAAGAGCGACTTTGACTATGCCCATCAATTACTCGCGGATCTATATCTCGATACAGAACTGGATGCCAACCAGCGTTTTCGCAGTTTAATGGCTCTCAAATACAGTGAACAACCTCTGTCACCTGAACTAGTTGATAAGCTATACAGCCACATAGATAGTTCCGAGTTAACCGCAATCGATGAAAAACTCGCGCGTACAGCACTGATGGTACTCGGTGTAATAGCGAGTAATCAAACTGGCAGTGAGTTTGCGCAATCACTGACAGAATCATTGGCTGATAGACTCATCACCACACGAGACACTAAGAAGCAGGCAACGTTGTTAACGGCATTAGGGAATAGTGCCGACCCAACACACCAAGAAAGCATCTCAAAATTCTTAAGCAATGATGACGCCAAGCTTCGTGCAACGGCTGCACAAGCCTTAGGCAATATGCCCAATGAGATCAGTTTGGGCTACTTAGAGAAGTCACTACAAAGAGAGTCTAATCAGCAGACACAGCAAGCATTGATATCCGCTATGGGTAACAATCAGTTAAATGAAACTCAAGTTAACAAAGTACTCTTGTTTGCACAAAAGCAGCAAGACAATACCGTCCGCGTCGCTGCGATCAACGCCGCTGCAAAGCAAATTGGCCACAATCAAGAAGTCGTCGATAAGCTTAAACCACTACTTAAACAAGAAGGTGATCAGCAGGTGCTCAGAGCGCTTATGAGCGCCATTCACGGCAATAACTAATGCAACAAAGGGCAAGGATGCTCTTTTCTCTTAGCCCTCACCAATCTCTCCTTAAGGCCAAAGAAAGCGGTTCTACTGGCATAAAGTAAAATTACAGATATGTATCAAAAGCATAAATGAGAAAATAGGGGTTTCAGAGAAATAAGATTTATAAGAAGACTTAGCGAATGCTACGAGACATAAATGGCGGAGTGGACGGGACTCGAACCCGCGACCCCCGGCGTGACAGGCCGGTATTCTAACCAACTGAACTACCACTCCGCAGTGGTATGTATATGTTCTTTAAGATATCAAATGGCGGAGTGGACGGGACTCGAACCCGCGACCCCCGGCGTGACAGGCCGGTATTCTAACCAACTGAACTACCACTCCGCAGAGATATCTTTTTACGCTAAATGGCGGAGTGGACGGGACTCGAACCCGCGACCCCCGGCGTGACAGGCCGGTATTCTAACCAACTGAACTACCACTCCGCAGTAAGCGTATTGTCATATTTTTTTGCTAAAACACTATAAAGCCAAATGGCGGAGTGGACGGGACTCGAACCCGCGACCCCCGGCGTGACAGGCCGGTATTCTAACCAACTGAACTACCACTCCAAGTGATTTAGCTTGCTTCTTTACTTAAATGGCGGAGTGGACGGGACTCGAACCCGCGACCCCCGGCGTGACAGGCCGGTATTCTAACCAACTGAACTACCACTCCAAAGAAGCAATGCACATAATATGTAAGCGGTTGGCGGAGTGGACGGGACTCGAACCCGCGACCCCCGGCGTGACAGGCCGGTATTCTAACCAACTGAACTACCACTCCAGCTTACATCGCGATACAAAATTAAATGGCGGAGTGGACGGGACTCGAACCCGCGACCCCCGGCGTGACAGGCCGGTATTCTAACCAACTGAACTACCACTCCGCGATAACTTTGTATCTCACTGACAAGGTGTGCTCCCTGACAGCGGCGTGAATAATACGAATGACCCCTTTCAGAGTCAACTATTTTTTTGAAAAAAACTGTATTTTTAACGAGAAATGCCGTTACTCGATGAAAATTACGTCACCTTGTATAGAACTCAATCAAAAATGTAACATTGCGATATGTACTCACATGACATTATCGCAATACATTGTATCTATTTATCGTTTGTCTTCAGACATAGATAAATTTAAAACATCCCCAGAGTCAGAATCTTTATCCGCAGCCTTCTCCCCTTCTTCATCTAACTCATCAATATCCATTTGCGGCTTCTTCTTTAAAAACGGAATTGAAGTAGGTAATGGAATCGAGAATTTGATTGGCTTCTTTTGTACCAATACACGAATTGCCAACCAGCCAAGCAATAACACCAACAAATTGCCAATCAACACAATTGTAACGATTAAGCCTGTATTAGCTTCTGGTTCTTTCGGTTCTGGTTCACCTAAGAGCTCAGCAGGTGAAATAGGCTTCGTCAGCTCAGGTACCTTTTCGATGGGACGCTCAATTTCAAAGTTATAATCAGGGATCGCCGCCATAAACTCACGACCATTGATATTTTCCCCAAACGCAGACAATTGAATGCTGTAACGACCCCAGTCATAGTTCTTTATTTGCAACTGTCGATAAAAACGCTCAGCTTCATTGAGGGTAAACAGCTGCTCTTCCCCATTTGGGTATAAAATTTTCCCCTGCAAGATAACGGTTTCCGGCTTAACAATTTCCCGGTCTAATTTGATAAGTAGTTCATGTTCAAACTCTTCGTCATCGGCCAATTGCAGCTCAAAGCTAAATGGTGGCTCTGCAATGACAATTGGCTCCTTAACAACCCGCCTTTTTAAAATAGGGGTTTCAATAAAAAATTCGGGTTGCCACTCCCCTGCCGGAAAAACCAGCTTAAACTCTCCAGTAAACACGCCATCTAAAGGGCGTTCATCAAAATCACGACCATCATCTTTAAATTCAGTGACGCTTTGGGTACCGGCTCCAAAATTAGCATACTGCTCGTTATTGGTGCTTACAAATTCGACATATAAAGTGACAACATCGCGAAAATATCCGACATCAATTGGCTTGCCATCATTGGTTACCCGTCCATTCACTTTCAACATTTCACCGCGAAACAACATGGGTGGCAATGGATCTACAGCCAGTTCAATCTCTCCAAGTACCATGATCCGGCTATCTTTTAGGATCTGCCCTAGTACCTGCCATGGGCCAGGCATAGGTTTATCTATAATAATAAGGTCATAGCTGATTTCGTCGTACCACTCCAATGCCTCATCCTTAACGGCGTGAATAGAGTAAATCTTGCTGCCATCAGGGCGAACTAATACAACGGCGGGCGCGCCGGGGGCGCGAAAGAAAAGTAATGTAATTTTGTCGACGTTATGGTCAATTCGAAATCGATTGTCTAGCAGTGGAATTTCATTTGATACACCATCGCGTTTGAGTACGGTAATATCTGGTGTTTCAGCGTAAGCTTGCCATCCTACAATTATTAACAACACTGCTAAGCAAATTCGCATTTATGTTACCTCGTTATTGTTGCCATAAGCTTTGTCCACATGCCTTGTTGACGATTTCCATCCTATCTTGATGTGCCAGCTCTTCATCCTCACTTGCATGGATCACGCGCAATTTAGGCCTATCCGCTGCTAATCGCCGGATCCCGCCTGAATTCTCTTGTTGCCCACCTTCAAGTTGCTGAGCCAGGTTGAGTTTTTTCTGCCCACCAGTCATTGCTAAATAAACATCTGATAAAATCTCAGAATCCAGCAATGCGCCGTGAAGAGTACGTTTTGAGTTATCTATATCATAGCGTCGACACAAGGCATCTAGACTGTTCTTTTGTCCTGGATGCAACTTACGCGCCATTACTAATGTATCAAGCACCTCACATACATCATTTGTGGTAGGAAACCCTTGATTCAACATCGCAAATTCGTGATCCATAAAACCGACGTCGAACGGAGCATTGTGAATGACTAACTCAGCCCCTTCAATATAGTCTAGAAACTCTTGAGCAATTTGGTGAAAGTATGGTTTGCCACGCAAAAATTCATTTGTAATACCGTGAACATCAATGGCTTCTTCTTCGATGTCTCTTTGCGGATTTATATAGACATGAAAGTTATTGCCCGTAAGACGCCTGTTAACCAATTCAACACATCCAATTTCGATGATCCTATGTCCGGCCTTGGGATCGATGCCGGTGGTTTCTGTATCCAGAACAATCTGACGGTTTACCATGGTTTATGATCTCTGTAATTCATTTCTCAGTTCAAGTGCCCATATTAACCTACTTTTAGGGTTATTACCTAGCCCTCAAGGTATAACTATATACAGAGAAAACCTAGCAAGTTAGGTTTAAAAACATTTGGCCGAATAATCTCAAACGATAAGTAACAGCCACTTTTTCTCACCGTTTGCCCAAAGAACATTCCATTACATTTCTCTGCATCACCAATAATTTTCTATCTATTGATGTATCGCCTCAAAATGGGTCCGTCCACAAGCCGCCCCAATTCTATTCAATGAGTAACTCTAAATTGAAGCTCAAATCGCTGCTGGTGGTCGATATTTGCCGTACTTCCACGGCTAAAATATTTTCTCGTTTCAACTCAAATTGGCCGTTGAGTACCACTTCATACCAACTATGCTCAATAAGCGAACCGGATGCGAGCTGAGTTTCTGTATGGGACGCTTTTGGCAAAAACTGCCGATGTACTTCTTGGTTGTTAAGATATACGCGTGCGCCATCATCCACTAACAAGCGTAATATGATGCTATTTAAAGCTAGCTTGGTATCCCAGCGAAATTTATGTCGAAAGTAGTGCACAAGAATAGGCTGACCACTGCGCTCTTTGGCAATACGCGTGTGCTCATCCCCTTCACCAAAACCCATTTGCGTTTTTCCTAACGCCCAACTCGAATCGTCAAATTCAATGCTTGCCCAGTTACCGGTAAGAGTTTGGGAACGATCGTAATATTTCCATTCTGAATTGACCGGTATAACAATACTTTGAGCATTGGCAGCCGAAATAAACAAGCCAAGCCAGCACAACACGAGGAAATTAAAAAGATTTTTCATACGCATATTACTTTGCAGTTCGGTGCCTACACCCTACCCGATTGATATTAATAAATAAAAAAACTCATTAGTTTATATCATGTTATATCTACCTTTATCACCAGCAATGTTTCAACTTTTCGAACAAAGTAGTGGTGGGCTCGTTATTCGCCCATGACATAACAAACAACATTACAGGTTCAATTAAGATGAAAACAACATTGAAGAGTATCATTTTTACGGCAAGTTTATTGTGTATACCAATAGCTGCTGTCGCGAAAAATTTAACCCGAGGGCCATATTTGCAAATGACAGGGGAGGACCACGTCACCATTCGCTGGAACACCCTTCAAAATACATCAACAACACTTCGCTACGGCAAATCGTTGGATAAACTAAATGTCGTCACCAGTGAAAACCAAACGACCAAAAATCATGAAATTACACTGCAAGATTTAGAGTCTGGGCAAAAGTACTTCTATGCTATTTATGATGGCGACAAACTATTGAGTGGCGCAGATGAGCGCACCTATTTTCATACAGCTCCGGTAAAAAATACTAAAAAGAAAACCCGAATATGGGTGCTAGGCGATCCTGGTCGCGCAGGAACTGATCCCAACACCAATGCCCAGAAAATTGTTCGAGATGGTTTTTTAACATTCTCTGCTAATCAAGCACCTGACTTTTGGTTGATGCTCGGTGATAACGCATACAATGACGGCACCATTGTCGAGTATGACCATGCTGTATTTGCTCAATACCCTACCCTATTAAAACAAT
Organism: Pseudoalteromonas sp. Of7M-16; assembly: GCF_022347805.1. NCBI lineage: Bacteria > Pseudomonadati > Pseudomonadota > Gammaproteobacteria > Alteromonadales > Pseudoalteromonadaceae > Pseudoalteromonas > Pseudoalteromonas sp. Of7M-16. Next base: position 23,303 of record NZ_JAKRFY010000042.1, read on the forward strand.
CGCCTTTGTGGCCAATTATGGGAAACCATGACAACCGCTCTGCCGACGTTGACACCCAAAATGGTGGGTTTTACGATTTATTTACGCTGCCAACACAAGGGCAATCTGGCGGTGTTGCATCTTCACATGAAGCGTATTACTCATTTGACTATGGCAATATTCACATCGTTGTTTTGAACTCATCGGATCGAGAGCACTACAAAGAATCCGACGCCATGCTGGAGTGGTTAAAACGGGACTTAGCGGCTAACAGCAGCGAGTGGCTGATCGCCACTTTTCACCACCCGGTCTATGGAAAAAGCGGTCATGATTCTGATGAAGCAGAAAACATGATATACATGCGAGAGCGATTTTTACCCGTACTTGAAGAGTATGGTGTTGACCTAATCATGGCTGGCCACAATCACTTTTACACGCGCTCAGTACTCATGGCCGATCACTATGGCATGTCAAACAGCTACGACCCATCAAAACACGTCATTCAAGGTGGTAGCGGCCAACTAGATAAAGAAGGTGCCTATACCAAAAAGCGAGGCCAAAAAGGGGCGATATTTATCACCCATGGGGCAGGCGCAGGAAGTGGCCGAGGATATGCAAGATTAGTTCGAACTGATGAAATTACTGAAGGGAAACGCCATCCTACTGATTATATCTATGGTGGTCGAGGCTCTATTGTATTAGATATTGAAGGCTCAGTGCTCACCGCAAACGTGATCGGGCCACAAGGTGATGTTGTCGATTATTTCACATTAAAGCATAACAATGGTGATGACCCTATCAATACTCCTCCACAAGTAAAGATGCAAATACCTACCCAACTAGCTATTTTTGAGTCTGGTCTTTTCTCCAGTGAAGGTTCTTTCGATAGTGATGGCAGAATTGCCGAGTACCTGTGGCAGTTTGGAGATGGTAATAGCAGTTCTTTGGCCAATACTAGTCATCAATATAGTCGCGCTGGAAATTATGCTGTCAGCCTGACAGTCACTGATAACCAAGGCATAAGCTCAAGCACAAACAGTCGAATTTCTGTGCTTGCATCGTCGGACACTGAACTTAAACCTAACCAGCCAATAAAAGTTTCTGGTGACACAAAAGAAGCCATACACTTTTTCTATGAGGTTGAAAATACTGAAAAGTCACTGACAATATCAATTTCTGGCGGACAAGGTGATGCCGATCTTTTTGTCAGAAGAGCTATGCGCCCTACCAACACTGAATTTGACTGTCGTCCCTACAAAAACGGCAACTCCGAGTCTTGTGAAATCACAGACGTCCGCACTGGGCTCTATTATGTCATGATCTACGGCCACAAATCATTCACAGATGTAGTCCTAACGGCAACTCAAGATCAAATAGCAGCTCCTGCCCCCAGTGCGGATGCCAACGGACCTTACCAGGCGACACTTGGCACGCCAATCCACTTTAGCAGTGCCGGCAGCACAGATCCCAATCAAAGTGAATTGACTTACCACTGGGATTTTGGAGATGGAAAGAGCAGCACACTGGCGTCACCAACCCACACTTATGAACAAATTGGCGAGTACGCAGTGTCACTTACCGTGTCGAACACTCAGGGGATCAGCAACTCAGATACCACATCAGCACATATTTTAGCCCACAATGACCTAGTTGATAGTTGTGCACAAGGTACGGCTCCCAAAGCCGAAGGCAGACTTTTGCTCAATCAAACTTACTGTTTAGAAGAGCAAAGCCGTGCAGGACAATTGCAATATCAATTCTATGTCAATGACCAAGATGTAGGTAAAGAGCTACTTATTAAAATGGGGCATGGTAGTGGCAATGCAGATCCACTCTACAGATATGCAAAGCGCCCTGATCAACAACAGTGGGATGCTCGTGACACCAGTCCCGGCAATGCTGCTGAATTGAAAGTTAAAGCAATTCAAAAAGGCTGGCACTACATTCACATCACCACAGAGGAAAGTTTCCAAGATGTGTCATTGCAGCTGTCTATACACTAAATGAAGTAAACTGCGAGTCTAGTGAGCACACTAGACTCATCCCATTTAGGCTTGTCAAACAAGTGCTGCGCGCAACAGCCATGACAACTTAGGAGGCTTTGGTTTGTTAATTAGCAAACAATGGCGTTCGCTTTCCCTGCATATCTGCACGCCAATACCCATCTTTTTCAATAAAAAGTAATTCACCTTTTTGACCTAGTTTGATACTGCTATCTACGCCAATTACTTTACCATTGTGGCGACTAATCACCGCTTTGTGAGAGGTATGTCCTACAATAAAACGGTTGGCAGAAAATCGCGCCAACAACGGTGCCAATTGCACTTTGTGTTCTTCTGAGAAAAAACCTCGGTGCCAGATCGGACCTTTTCTGCCATGTAAAAACGCCCCTAATTGTGAACGCTTTTTCGAGCGAAGTTCTTGCTCCACCAGCTCTTCTCTAAAAACTTTATTGATGCCTTCCAGCCCGATATCATATTTTAGAGTCTCGTGATGAAAGCCACCGTGTAAATATACATTGTTATTAATTTTAATCACCACGTTTTTGGAGCGTAACCACAGCCCCAATACACTATCCTTAGAGAATAGTTGATCAAATGGCTTATTCATTAACGACGCTGTCTGTTCATATTTTTTATGTAAATACCTCAAATCGCCATTGAGCACCATAACTTCATGGTTACCAAGCAAAAAGTGGACTGCCCCACCGGACTTTGCCGCTTCGCTTTCTAGCCATTTGATATACCATAAAGACTCTGTTACTTGACTGCCTCGATCAAAAATATCACCGGTAATTACCAAGTGACCCTTGCCAAATATCCAGTTGCCATGCTGATCAATCACTTTATTTGCTTTTAAGAGTTGCATCATCAGCGCATGCTGACCATGAATATCGCTCAGCGCAACGACAGGAAATGTGCCTGAATATACAGTCTCTGTTGGCGCGTTAGGCACTAGGCTCAATTTCATACTTCGACCACAAAAGTCGATTGTTTTGTCTTCTTTTATAAGAAACGATTGTTTTTTTCCTTGGCAAACTAAATCCGCCCGATAACCGTTTTTATCAGGATAAATATACGGACCATCATTAAATTTAGCCACAGCCATAAAAGACACTAACACACTTAAAATGGCCAAAAATAGATTGCTTTTGTGACACATATTTCTCTCATCATTGATTTGGATATTGAACTTGCTGAGCCATTCGCTCTTTTAAACTCATACAAAAGGCACACTTAAAGTACCAGCTAACGAATTGAATCTCTAGAACCGCAGTTCCTCGAACGAAAAAATAAAACCATAAAAATCATAGTGTTGAATATTTATTAGGTTCTATCATGTAATATCATGGAGTAATTCACAGCATAGGAAGGCAAATTAGTTGAAAAACAACTGTCTATAAAAACTTATACATTGCATAAACACCATGAAGAAATTAGCCAAGACCAATCTCGACTACCAAAGCGCATACTCAACGGCAGCCAATTATTGCCTAATTATGATAAGCTCAATATTCGATTAAAATAATTATTTCAGCTGGTTATGGCACACCCTAGACACACTATTCTCGATCACTTTAAAGTCAATGATTGGGCTATAGATTGCAAAAGACTAACTGCAACGCGTGCACAAACTAAGGTAAGGTTAGAGCCAAAAGCTGCGCTGATCTTGCAATATATGGCCGCTCGCCCAGGTGAGATAATTGGCAGAGAAGAGCTATTCGATACGTTTTGGCCCAACCAAGTCGTAACCGAAGACGCCCTAAACCGCGTCATTTCTACATTACGAAAAACACTCAACGATAGCTCTACCGAGCCGCAATATATAGCAACAATACGTAAATCAGGCTACCGCCTAGTCGCTGATGTAAAACATATTGCCCCACCTTTGCGGCACAACAGGACAAAAAAACTAACGGGGATATCGATTATACTGTGTGGTTTGCTGCTGATTACTGCGCTCATATCAAGTTACTCTTTTCAACCCCAGAAGCCGCTTAAACCACGCTTAAATGGCGAGTTCAAACGACTGACTTACAGTACTAAAGTAAAATTGACGCCGCACCTTAGCGAAGATGCCTCACAATTAACCTACGTAGAATTGAATAAAGAGGCCACCAATACACTTGTTTTAATGTCAGTGAAAAGCAACACCAAAACCTATTACAACAGTGCAGACACCGAGTTTTCATTTCCAGTCGTCGCCCCCCAAGCAAACTCAGTGTTAGCAGTTATAAAACACCTAAACAAAGCTCAACCTTATGCGATCGCATTAATCGACTTTGACAAAAAAGCGATCAAGCGACTTGTTGAATTGAACAGTGAAAGTTTAGGGTTAAGTCATCATATTCAAAGTAAATCCGTCGTGTTTACTCAAAGACGAGTGCCTTTTTCCACACATCAGGTAACCCTATTTGACCCTTTATACTCCTCAAATAAGCAGCTGTCCTCACCACCTGATGGCTTTTCAGATAGACAACCCATCTTTTCGCCTTCGGGACAAAAAGTGGCCTTTATTCGTACTAAAGCCCCCACCGAACATGCTATTTTTACCGTTAATTTAGATGGACAAGAAACACAGCTTACTGAATACCACAGCCATATCGCCTCTTTCGACTGGTTCAATAATGACAATTTGCTGTATAGCAATGAGCAAGGGCTATACTCAGTCACCGATTCAGGTGATACTCACGAATTACTAACCCCCATACCCAATCAGCAAGTTGCTTTTACACAAGCGGCCTCCGATGTAAGCAAGTTATTACTTTCATTTCAAAGCACTAGTTCAATTGGACAAGTCATTGACAATACTGTTGGTGATAAAGCGCTACCAGTTACTTTATCCAATGGTTCAGACAGTGAATTTGCAATCAGTCCAGATGCCACCAGAATGGCTTTTGCCTCAACCCGCGAGGGCCACAAAGCCTTATGGCTGAGACACAACAATCAACTAAATAGTGTCAAGGGCTCTAATTTTAATGATATTTATGATTTAACCTGGTCAAAAAACAGCCAGCTCTTAGCAGCATCTGTAAAACGCAATAATCAATATGGAGTGATGTTTTATGATATCAGTTCACAAAAGCTAACCGTACATTGGCGCGATACCTCTCCTTTGCACGTAATAGGTTGGGATAGTAATAGTCACATTTGGTACTCAAAACTAATCGGAAGCAATTGGGCTTTGACCCAATTTGATCCTATTAAAAAAACAATTATCGAACACCCCAAAAAACGAGTTTATCAGGCGAGGTTTACTCCCAACAAACAACACCTGATTTACATCGATGCTCACAAGCAAACTCTCTGGAAATGGGACCTCAAAAATAACCTCAAAGAAATTTCAATCCCTCACAATATGAAATTAGATAGAAACTGGGATGTCGATTCCCGTGGTGTTTATTATATTGGTTCAAATGGGCAGTTAAATTACTACAATATAAACAACGAGATAGACAAAGAAATTGTGCGTCGCATTGGTGCATTTTCTCCTAAATATAGACCACAATCGCGTCTCTATGGCTTTGTGGGCACACATGAAGTGATCACCCAAAGTGACTTTTGGCTGTCAGACTTAGCTTTCAATGACCCATAAAGACAGAGTCAGTATTTTTGCATCCTCAGTTTTAGGTCAATGCCCTACACAATACCCATCTCGATGAGTTGAAAAAGCTGATTTTTATTTTTAATCATATCGCTTACAGCCTAACTTTGTTAAGGTTAGCGCCTATCAGCCCAAGCTACACTATACAGGCAAATTCGTGCAAAAAATCGTAGAAATTTATACTGATGGCTCTTGCCTTGGTAACCCAGGACCTGGGGGATATGGCATCTATATGAGTTACCAAGGCCATGAAAAGCAATTGAGCCAAGGTTACCAGCTGACCACCAACAACCGTATGGAAATGTTGGCCGCGATAGTTGCGTTAGAAACACTCAAGCGTCCCTGCCAAGTCGTCCTTTATACCGACAGCCAGTATGTTAAACAAGGTATTGAATCTTGGCTTGCAAACTGGAAAAAACGCAATTGGCAAACCGCTGCTAAACAACCTGTCAAAAACGTCGACCTATGGCAACGCTTAGACGAAGCAAGTCAAAGGCACAACATTGACTGGCGCTGGGTTAAAGGTCATGCGGGTAACAAGTATAATGAACTGGTCGACGACTTAGCGCGAGATGCTGCATCTCAAGACAAATTACTTGAAGATATGGGCTATAAGCCACAGGATTAAGGCATCAGTCTTGCCGACTTCGGGAGTGCTTTAACCTCGCGCCTTTGACTGCTGGCGTCCACTTTGGCCTTGCATGCCACTTTGGCTTGATCGGTGTTAAGGGGGCAACACGCTTACGTGCAACCAACATATAAACACTCCCCATTGGCTTTAAATAGTGACGACAAAACCTCCGCCATGGCGCAAATCGAGATAGTCTTGATCCCCTCGCTAAAGAAGCATGGATAAAGCGCTCGTCAGCAATTATCTCAAATCCCAATAAGTTCAACCAATCTTTGACCCTTGAAGGCGTGAAGAAACGCCCAGACCAAGGTAGCTTTTCGCCGCTAAATGGTAACATATGTGCCAGTCCACATAAGCTGAAGGGATTGAATCCCGTTATTACGATATAACCACCTGGAATTAAAGTTCGATGTGCCTCTCGCAATATATGATGCGGATCCGAGTGATATTCTAGACCATGGGATAAAATACATGCATCCACACTGTGCTCATAAAAAGGCAATTCATCAATCTCGGCTATCACCCCAGCGTGCGGGCCACTGGGCGAAATACAGACTTGGTGATCTATCATGCTATCTGATGTATCAAGCTGACCACTTAAACAACCTAGCTTAAGCATGTGATACCCAAACATACGAGGCAACCAGCGTGCCATACGACGTTCAATACCTGCTTTTAGATATTCTCCATGTGGAAAATCTTGCCAAGATTGGGGTTTAGGCCCTTGCTGAAAACTTAATGCTGGTTTCATCCCGTACGCTCGTTATACTTGTTGACACCTTCACTTTATAGAGCAATGAGTTATGGCGCAAGTTGAACCTATCAAGGCCTTCAACGACAATTATATCTGGGCGATATGCAATGCACATAGTCCAGAAACTTGGGTCGTTGATCCTGGGCAAAGTCAGCCCGTTATCGAGTTTTTAACCACCCAAAATCGCCCACTTTCAGGTATCTTGATCACTCATCACCATTGGGATCATACTGATGGCGTTGCAGAGTTACTATTACAATTTCCTGATATTCCTGTATATGGCCCAAAAGATTCAAAATTTACCGGGATAACTCACGCCCTATCGCCAGACGATACGCTAACTATAGCAGATATCACCTTTAAAATAGTACACACCCCAGGTCATACACTGGATCACATCTGCTATGTCAATGAGCACTTGGCCTTCACTGGAGATACGCTCTTCAGCGGTGGGTGTGGTCGCCTGTTTGAAGGGACTGCAGAGCAAATGTGGCACTCTTTGCAATCACTACTGCAATTGCCTGATGCATGCCAAATTTACTGCACCCATGAATATACGCTAGCTAATTTGGCGTTTGCTCACGCCGTAGAGCCAAACAACAAGTTTCTTGAAAAACATATTTCATGGTGTCAACAACAGCGGGGCCAAGATTTACCAACATTACCAACAAACATGGGGACCGAACGCCAAATAAATCCGTTTTTAAGGGCTGAGCACGAGACGATCTTGGACCATTTGCCTAAAAACTTCCAAGGTCCCACCGATACTACCTGGCAAAAGTTTGCAAATCTGAGACTGTGGAAAGATAGTTTTTAAGGCCAACCACTGTCACTGTGAAAATGAGCTCGACATCTTTATTGTGACAGATACAAGGAGCGGTCAACGCCCTTTAAATTAACAAAAGCGTATAGTCCTGCTATTGCAAACATCATAACATTGCTATGGACAAAATTACGCTCACTTTTCAATTGCCTCAGATAAGGGTAAAATTGACGGGTTTTTGCCCGACAAAAAGAGATTTATGAAAAAGCCACTGCTGATAATTGCGATTTTAAGCTTAATAACAGGCTGTGAAATAACGCAAACTCAAACGCAACCTCCACAAACTGAAATACGAGATCACGCTAGCCCTTCACAGATCAGTGATGTGTTATCTCATGCGATTCAAATCCCTATTGAAGCTGATGAACCACCGCCAGTATTTGACGATGTGTGGGAGCGGATCCGCTATCAGTTGTCTATCCCAGTGCCTCAAAACCGACCTGTTGTGGCAGAGAGAAACTATTACCAACGCCATCAAGCTTATTTAGACCGTATATCAAAGCGTGCAGAGCCCTATTTGTACTTTATTGTCGAAGAAGTAGAGAAGCGCCAAATGCCTATCGAAATTGCATTACTACCTATTGTAGAGAGTGCTTTTGACCCTTTTGGTTACTCCCATCGCAGCGCATCTGGTATTTGGCAGTTTATGCCACAAACCGGAGAACGATTCGACCTTAAGCAAAACTGGTGGTATGACGGTAGACGTGACATCGTACAATCAACTCGCGCAGCCTTAGAGTATTTAACTTACCTTCATAAAACACTTGATGGCGACTGGCTCAATGCCATTGCTGCCTACAACTCAGGTGAAGGTCGTGTTATGCGCGCAATTAGGAAAAATCGTAAAAAACACTTACCGACTGACTTTTGGTCATTAGATCTACCGCGTGAAACCACTGCATATGTACCGAAGCTACTCGCTCTGTCTGATTTATTGATGCGCCAAGAAGAGTTTAAGGTGACATGGAATAAAATTATCAATGCGCAGGTTGTCGATACAGTGGAAGTTGGTACACAAATTGATTTGGCGCTAGCTGCTGATATGGCAGGAATTTCCTTGACAGAATTATATCGTCTCAACCCAGGTTTCAATCGCTGGGCTACGGATCCAAAAGGTCCTCACAGTTTATTGTTGCCCACAGATAAAATCGCCCAATTCAAAACAAAACTTGCCAACACTCCGATGCAAGAGAGATTGCGCTGGCAATACTATACCGTGAACCGCGGTGATAGCCTCTCTGTAATTGCGAGTAAATTCGATACGAGTCCATCTGCAATTCAAACGCTCAATAAGCTAAATAGCCATATTATTCAAGTTGGACAAAAGTTGCTTGTACCGCTGAGCGAAGGGGAACTGAAAAGTGAGCACCTGCCAGCATCAGTTAGGAAAGTAGCCAATAAATCACAGCAAAGTAAATACACACACACTGTAAAAAGTGGTGATACACTTTGGGATATTAGTCGCGAACATGATGTTACAATCAAGCAGTTAGCCGCATGGAACAAGCTTAAAACGAGTTCCGTACTGAAGCTAGGTCAAAAGCTGAGTATTTATAAGTCTCAGCCCAAACAGAAAAACTCAGGGCTGCAAAGTACTGAGCGCACCATTACCTACAAAGTCCGTAAAGGCGACTCTTTGGCGCGTATCGCAACCAAGTTTAATGTCTCGATTAAAAATATTATTAAGTGGAATGATATTGCGGGCCAAAAATACCTTCATCCCGGTCAGAAGCTCAAGCTAAAAGTTGACGTCAAACGCAGCTAGAATAATTAAAAAGGGCCTAATGCAAGGCCCTTTTTAATTCAAATTACAATGCTGCAACCCATTTTGTCAGCCAAGGCTCTACGGCTTCCCAAGGTTCAAAATACTCACCGGCATCCACATCAAGACGAGGTTGCACAATGCGCGCATTTAACTCTTGGATCAAGGCATCAATTTGACGTCCGGCACCACAATACGTATCTCCATAACTGCTGTCCCCCAGAGCCACCACACCGACGTTTTTATTCGTTAACATTGGCATTTGTGCTTGCATCTGAATAAACAGAGGATAAAGGTTATCCGGTATATCACCTTGTCCGGTAGTAGAAGAAACGAATAACGCGTGCTCTGCAGATTTAACCTCATCAATGGTGGCTGGATCTGCTATGTTTACTCGATGGCCCTGCGCTGTTAAATGTGTTTCGATTTGCGTAGCCAAGTTTTCTGCATTGCCATATACACTGCCTACGAATAAGGTGATTGATGCCATTACTGATAATCCTTCTCGGTTGACGGCCAGCCTAGTTGATGGCAGATATTCAACATCTCCTCACCTAGATTGGCTCGAATTAAAATAGGTTGTTCAGTATAAGGATGAAGAAACTTTAGCTCAGTTGCAAATAACATCAGTCTCTGCAGTTTAAAATGATCACGAAAAAAGTGATTGTGTTTGTTATCACCGTGATTAACGTCACCAATAATGGGCGTAGATAAGTGGTTTAAATGGCGGCGGATCTGGTGTTTTCGCCCAGTTTTAGGGTAGCACTCCACCAGTGAGTAACGAATGCTCGGATACTTACCAAAAGGAATATCTAAACTGGCTTTGTGCAAACACCTTACTAAAGTTTGTGCTTCTTGAGGTGCTTTATCTTGATCTGCAAACTTGTCAGCAATTTTGTCCAATTGCTCTTTCAATGGTTTATCAACAAAAACCTCATCTCGACTAAAACCACGAACTAATGCAAGGTAACGCTTTTGGATAGCGCCTTCTATGAAAACCTGATTCATATCTCTTGCAGCTTCAGAACTCAAAGCAAACAGTAGCACGCCACTTGTGGGTCTATCCAAGCGATGTACTGGAAACACATGCTGCCCTAATTGATCTCTGAGCATTTGCATTGCAAACTGTGTTTCTCGTTTATCCAAGAAAGAACGGTGAACCAGCAAACCGGAAGGCTTATTGATGGCTACATAATTTTCGTCTTGATAGATGATCTCCAACATACGTTACTGCGCTCCATTTGCTATCAAAGCATCTAACTCGTTGAGGCAATTAAATAGAGCCTGCTGTCGTGGGTGTCCCGCAAAAGCAATAGCACACATAGGTGAAATGGCGATATTTGTCGGCAGCGGCTGGCGATTGACTACCATCTCGTGGATCTTTGGAATAAATACAAATTGTAGCCATTGCTCAAAGCGTAATGTATCACAACAAAATGGCTGTACCGAAGCCAATGCTTGGCTATCAACTGGCTCAGTTTGCCAAAGGTGAGATTGTTTTAGCTGTTGTTCTAATTCAGCAAGGTGTTGTAAAACCGCTTGGCTCACTTTAAAGCTCCCACTTTTATTATCTAAACCCGGAGTATATCATTGCTCAAGATTAAGCACATTTATCATGGTGATGAATGCGCGTCTATCTGCGTCTATCCCCTTACTCCTCGCACTAAATACCGTTATAATTGCGGCCACAGTAATCTTTCGTGAGCAGACAATGACGACACATATTTCTACCTTAGGTGAACTTTTAACTTCAGCAGGCACGCAATGGCGTGTATATGACATTGGTCGTCGCATTACGAAAATAGACAAAAAGCAATTCGACCAAATAGAAAATACTCAGGTGCCGTATCCATACCCGTTAGGAGGTCACGCTTTGCTTGCAATCCAATTTTGGGACAACCAAGCGACACTCGATCCCTATGTGTGGTTTCTAAAGTTTCCACTTGATGAGCAAAGCAAACTAAATATTGCCAGCAGAGATCACTTTGCGTCCATGGTTCTTGAAGCATTGGGTACACAATTGACAGGCGAGGCAGCTCAGGGCAAGCTTGATAACAATCCTTATGTGTATACGCCTAATGCCAACAAACTTGCTGCATTTAACGCCTTGATGAAGTGTGAGCTAAAACGTCCCGCTTCTAAATACTATGAAACGGTCGAGCACTACTTCACAACGCAAGGACAAACAGATTGGCAAGGTATTGCATTACAAGGACTTGCTGATTTCGCAATGCGATTGCCTCATAGTCAAAACCAAGCAAATTTAATCGCCTTGTGGCCAAATTTACCTGAGCAAGTCCAGAGCCCACTTGCCGCCATGCTTGAACATGTCAGTATCTCTACGGAACTGACTGAAAACCTACTGCGAGATCTAGACAAAAGCGTATCAAAAAAACAACTTTACGGGGCTATTAATAACTTCAGAGCTATGTCAGGAAGCCACGGTTTAGGCCTGATCGCACAAGCAGTAGATAGCTTGCTGCAATCAGAGTTAAGCACAGAAGCAGACATCTTATTGACGATAGCGGGGCGCGGTTGGGAAACGTTAACCGATCCAGATAGGCTGTATATGTTTATGGACAAAGCAGCCCAAAACAATCAGGTTGAAGGAATTTTTGAAAGTATTTTCACAGACTTGGTTGCAATTCCAATGCTTCGTCCTCATGTATTAGGTTTACTTCGTGCGCAAAACCGTAGCGAAACACTGTCACGGGCAATTGGTAGGCTATTTTCATAAATGATAACACTTTGGCTATTTATACTTATTATTTCTACATGTGGCTTTTTTTGGTTCAGTCGGCAAATAGCCGAAGCTGCGCGTGAGCACGCAGCTCAACAAAGTGAAAAGCTAAATGTGCAATTACTCAGCGTCGCTTGCCAAAAGCGTCGCTTGGGTGTACTTAAGAATGGTCAACTGGGTATAAAAAGTGAGTTCCTATTTGAGTTCAGCTCAGATAGGGACAATGCATACAAGGGTACACTGTACTTAGAAAATCAGATGTTGGTTAAGGTAGATGTGCCACCGCACAGAATCATAGATTAAAGAAAAGATAATACTGATATACTGATGAGATCAAACAAGGAAACTAAGGCGCAACCCTTTTTGTCACGCCCCAATCCGACGATATCCTTTTGAGGTATCCGCTACCTCTGCCTACAACATACAAGCAAGGCCTACAACATACAAGCAAGCCGCCAACATTCATCATCCCCTGAACGGGTATACATCCAATCACACCCGATCTTCTTCCCTGCCTTCATCCAGCGTGTATCCTACACTCATTCCTCTTACGCAGTCTCCTTATGCGTTCCAATCAATTCCCTTGGCACATCCTATGCCCGTACATCCTATGTCCAAGTATTAACTTGTTCCTTAAATACCTTTTCCTTAGGCTATCCTATCCTTTTTGACATTTCCTATGTCTGCACATCCTGTGCTGTATCCTTTGCCACCTTGGCTCCTCTTCGCCTAATCCGTCGGCGCTCCTATCCCTTTTGACATTTCCTATGTCTGCACATCCTGTGCTGTATCCTTTGCCACCTTGGCTCCTCTTCACCTAATCCGTC
>NZ_JAKRFY010000043.1:0-29212 GCF_022347805.1 Pseudoalteromonas sp. Of7M-16
GTGGCGTACAGTTGCTGGTTGGCACGCGGACTATATCAAAGCCGAAGAAGACATTCATGCTTTGATCCCAAAGCATCATCGCAAGGGCAACCGCCAAGCCCGCACCGATACAGACAAGTTCTTTGAACTGGCTCTAACGCGCTATCTGACTAAAGAGATCCCGAATGCAGCATCAGCACACCGTTTTTATTGCGACCAAATCGTTTTAGAAAATGACAAAGTGTTAGGTGAGCCACTAAAACCACTTACCTATAAAGCGTTTAAAAACCGCATTGATAACTTGCCCCAGTATGAGGTGATGCTTGAACGCTATGGTAAACGCTTAGCCGACATTGAATACAACAAAGTGATGAGCCATAAAAGGCCCACTAGAGTGCTTGAGCGTGTTGAAATAGACCATACACCACTGGATCTCATTCTATTGGACGATGAACTTGATGTGCCATTAGGAAGACCAACCTTAACCTTGCTCATTGATGTTTATAGCCACTGCGTTGTTGGCTTTTACCTTGGTTTTCAGAGTCCTGGTTACGATGCTGTGCGCAGAGCGATAAGTCATGCGATGAAGCCAAAAAGCTATCTTAAAAGTACCTATCCAGAAGTCGTCAATGAATGGCCGTGTTGTGGGAAGATAGAAACTTTAGTGGTTGATAATGGTGCCGAATTTTGGTGTCAGTCATTAGAGCTTGCTTGTGAAGAGGTTGGGATAAATATTAGCTATAATCCTGTTGGCAAACCTTGGCTAAAGCCCTTTGTTGAGCAGTTTTTTAAAACCATTAACGAAATGATGCTTTCGCCATTCCCCGGTAAAACATTCTCAAACATGCTCGCAAGGCACGATTATAACCCGAAAAAAGATGCCATATTGCGATTTGGCACCTTTACCGTGTTGTTTCATAAGTGGATTGTAGATGTTTATCATCAATCCGCTGATGCGAGATTTAGATACATTCCCTATGAAGACTGGAACAAAGGGTTTGCTCTACTGCCTCCTGCTCAGCTTACAAAGCAAGATACAGATAAGCTTGATGTTGTTATGTGCATGGCGAAAGAGAAAACATTGCGCAAAGGAGGCATTAAAAATCTACATATTAACTATGACAGTGACGAACTCTCTTTATACCGCAAGCGATACAGCCCCAAAAAGAGCATAAAGGTTAAGGTTAAAATAAACCCAGATGATCTGTCGTATGTATACGTCTACCTAGATGCGTTAGAGCACTATATAAAAGTGCCAAGCATTGACTCAGAGGGCTACACAATTGGCTTGTCTCTGATCAGGCATAAAATCCATCTTAAGTTTCACAGGGACTACATTCAAGGCAAAGTAGATCTATTGGGGCTTGCCAAGGCGCGGCAATTTATTGATGAGCGAGTGAAAGAAGAAGCGCGACAGCTTAAAAACGTAGGGTCGAAAACCAAAGTCACTGGCACCAAAGCGATTGCTCGGGCGCAGGGCGTTGATAATACCCAAGTCAAATCCATTGCGACAATACCAGAGGCAAAACAAGCTGAGTCAACTCCCGCTAATACTAAAAAAGACGACGATAACTGGGATGACTTTGTATCAGAGCTTGAGGCGTTTTAGTAATGCTAACTGAGGCTAAAAAGGCAAAGCTCAATCAATTCAAATCTGTGTTTATTGAATACACCATACCAAAGACCATCATAAACGATTTCGACAAACTGCGATTGCATCATGACCTTGCAGGTGAAAAGCCGTGCATGATGTTAAGTGGTGATACTGGGTGTGGTAAATCGGCATTGATTAAACACTATTACGATAACAACCCTCCGCACTTTGCTGATGGTAGGCGAAAAGTACCTGTACTGCTGAGCCGCATACCGAGTAACCCATCAATTGAATCCACTTTAAAGCAGTTGCTACACGACCTAGGACAGTTTGGTGCTAAATCTAGCAAACGACTTAAACATGGCAATGAAATAGCGTTGGCTGAAAGTTTAGTTGAGCAATTAAAGCGTTCAGGTACAGAGCTAATTATTATTGGTGAGTTTCAAGAGCTTGTTGAGAACAATCTAGGTAAAAAGCGCCGAGACATTGCGAATCAGTTTAAATATATCAATGAAAAAGCGGGGATTTCCATTGTATTAGTCGGTATGCCCTGGATAGACCAAATAGCCGATGAGCCTCAGTGGTCATCGCGTATCTTTATTCGCCGCTTTATTCCTTACTTTAAAATTTCAAAAAAAGAAGACCTGCAACTGTTTATTCGAGTGCTTAAAGGGTTTGCAAATCGACTGCCATTTTCAGATAAACCCCATTTCGAGGATTTGGATATTGCATTATCGCTTTTTGCCATTTCAAATGGCTGCCTTCGAAAGCTGAAAAACTTCTTAGACTCAGCTCTCACTGAAGCACTCATCTGTGATGCAGTAACGCTCAACAAGCAATATTTAAGTTCCGCATTTAAGGCATGGCGGCCAGAACTCGACAATGTATTTGAGATGAATGTTAATAAAATTCAAGGCTGTGAGGTGGAACAGTATTCCACGTTTAAACCCGATGGACCTCAAGATGAAGACCCATTTATAGATACCCAGTTTTGTAAGAAAGTGCCACTGGTGCAGTTGTTGAAGAAGTGAGTTGTAAATGTCATGTTTATAAAAGGTTTCTTTTAAGGCATTATAGCTTGATAGTGGCAGCAGTCTGCAAATTGTTATCAGGGAATTAAAGATGAAAATTGAATTCATAGATATTCAGAATTACCGAAAGTTAAAGTCTACTCGTATTTATCTTGGTAATGATGAAACTATATTTGTAGGGGCGAATAACAGCGGCAAGACATCTGCTATTGATGCCTTAATTGGTTTTCTGGACCAAAGAGTAAAAAGCAAGGAAAGTAGTGAGATAGGTAGTCAAAGGCGATTTGCAACGACGGACTTTACTTTGTGTAATTGGTCGACTCTGAACGGCTATGCAAAATCTTGGTCTGATCCTGATAACGTTTCTGGCAATTCTCTACATGAGTGGCAGCCATTTTGCCCAAGCCTAGATATATGGCTGAAAGTGGATGTTGATGAAATTCACAGAGTAAGCCACTTGGTGCCCACTTTGAAGTGGAGGGGAGGACTCTTGGGAGTAAGGTTGATTTATCAACCAAAATCAATAGAAAGCTTAATGCATGATTTCTTGCAAGAATATAATGCTGCATTATTAGTAACTGAGGAGTTAAAGCCAAAAGAGGGAGTTAAGAAGTTAGAACTTTGGCCTAGGGATATGAGGGAATACCTTGATAAGAAGATGAACTCTTATTTTGACGTTAAAGCTTATCTGTTGGACCCAACAGTTGCAGAAGAAAATCTAATTCCTCAAAAGCTTTCGGAGGACCAAATACCTTTGAATGCATATCCATTTCATGGCTTATTCAATGTTAATGTGATTGAAGCTCAGCGGGGGTTTTCAGATCCTCATGCTAGTAACAATTTAAAGGGGCCTAGCAGCCTATCATCTCAACTAAACCAGTATTACAGCAGACATCTAAATCCATCAGACTATCCTGAGAAAGAAGATATCGAAGCCTTAGAAGCTATAGACAATGCAAAGACTATCTTTGATAGTAAATTAAATGAGGCATTCAATGATGCTCTAGGTGAGCTTAAAGGACTTGGTTACCCTGGTTTTAATGACCCTGATATATTTCTTTCTAGTAACACTGGTCCAGTTGAGCACCTTGCTCACAATGCAACCGTTATATTTGATATCCAGAAATCGGACAAAGATCAAATTAGAGAGCTAGCTCTGCCAGAAAGCTACTATGGACTTGGTTATAAAAATCTCATTTATATGATCTTTAAACTTATTGGGTTCAGAGATAATTGGATGAGAAAAGGAAAAGCGGAAAAGCGCAGAACTGAGGATGATATTGCCAAAGAACCACTACACTTAGTACTCATAGAGGAGCCAGAAGCACATTTGCATGCACAGGTCCAACAAGTGTTTATTCGCAAAGCTTTTGAAGTACTACAAAAAGGAGTTTTAGCACCATTTAATACCCAGTTAGTTGTCAGCAGCCACTCCAGTTACATTGCACATGAAGTTGGTTTTGAAAAACTTAGATATTTCAAGCGTCACCCTTCGACTGAGCTTAACAGGTCACCAAGGGCTGAAGTGATAGGGTTTTCAAATGTATTTGGCAATCCAAGGAAACGAGATAATGATAGTGAACTAACTGCAAAATTTGTAACTCGTTACCTTAAAACAACACATTGTGATTTGTTTTTTGCTAATGGAGTTATTTTGGTCGAAGGTGCAGCTGAAAGGATGTTACTACCACATTTTATTCGTCATAAATTTGATGGACAGTTTGGCTTAAACAGAAGTTATATCTCCATTCTTGAAGTCGGTGGTGCACATGCTCAAAGGTTAAAGCCTTTGATTGATGCTCTAGGCCTGCCGACACTGGTGATAACTGATACTGATGCAACGGATCCAGAGTCAAATAATAGCTCTACTCAGCCACAACGAGGAAAAGGTCAACGTTCAGGAAGTAGTACGCTGAAGCAGTGGTTCAATCTCAATACGGAATCTTTGGACGAAATTCTTGATCTAGGCTCCGAAAGCAAAGTACTAGGGAATGCAAGAGCTGCATATCAATATGATATTGAAGTCAAATATAACCATAAGCAAGAAGGAAAAGCGATTCCTTATACATTTGAAGATTCGCTTGCCCTTACTAATATAGAGTTACTAAAGAAGCTAACAAAGCCCACGGGTATGATGAAGAAAATGAAAGACGCCTGTGAGATGGATACTTTAGAGAAATGTGCAGAAGCTATGTATAAAGCTCTAGACAATAAAGGGAAAGCTCAAATGGCTCTGGATATTATTTATGATATTGATCCTAGCGAGTTATTAATACCTCAATATGTTTTAGAGGGGCTGGAGTGGCTTCAAAATGAACTACATAAGGCGAGTAGAGATTTCGTAACTGAACAGCTAGTAATCGAGGAAACGCTCAGTGGACAATAACTTCCCTCTGCACTTTGAAGACGTCGACAAGGAAATATATCGTTATCTTAACTTAGATTCACCCACAAGTTTTTTGCTGTTTGCTGGTGCAGGGTCGGGAAAAACGAGAACTTTGGTGAATGTTCTAGAGCATGTTAAACAGAATGATTTACACCGTTATATCGACATAGGTGCGAAAATTGCGGTTATAACTTATACGAATGCCGCATGTGATGAAATTAAACATCGACTTCAATTCGACCCTGCCTTTAAAGTATCAACCATACACAGTTTTGCTTGGGATTTGATCAAGCCGTTTACTCAGGATATTAGAGAGTTCCTTAAAAATAGGTTAACGGTTCAAATTAGAGAGCTCGATGAGAAAATTGGAAAAGCACGTGATCCTAATGGCAAAACGGCAGTTCAAAATGCTAAAAGCAGAGACAGCAAGATAAACCGTTTAAAAGTACTAGATAGTATTACTGAATTCACATACAGCCCCACATCGGGAAAACCTGAAAGAGACGCATTAAACCATACTGAGGTTATTGCAATAGCATCCGAGTTCATTGCAAATAGCCCGTTAATGCACAAGCTACTAACGAATCGATTCCCAGTTTTGTTGATTGACGAGAGTCAGGATACAGATAAACACTTAATGAATGCACTTATCATTGTTCAGAAAAATTACAAGAGGAAGTTCGCTCTGGGTTTGTTTGGTGACATGATGCAGCGCATTTATGGCGGGGGGAAAGAGGATCTAGATTCAAGTTTACCAGATGACTGGGAGCAGCCTGCAAAGTTAATAAACTATAGGTGCCCTAAAAGAATTGTAACACTTATTAATGCTATAAGGTTTGATGTGGATAAGGTGCAGCAAGAACCAAAAGATAATGCCACAGATGGATTGGTAAGGCTGTTTATCGTGGATGCTGAACGAAAAGATAAGTTCGATATTGAATCAAGCATTAGAGAATCTATGCGAAAGGTTACTGGCGATGATGATTGGGGAAACATTCATAATGTGAAGTGTCTGACTCTTGAGCATGCAATGGCTGCAGATAGAGATGGCTTTGCTGAGTTTTTTGTCCCTTTGGCTAAAAATGCAGACTTAAAGGATTCAGTGCTAAACGGAACCAGTCAAGAGTTACAATTCATAGTTAATCTAGTCTTACCATTATTTGAAGCGATTATAAAAGATGACCATTTCGAAATAGCTAGATTTGTAAAGTTAGGTTCTAAAATGTTTTGTGGATCAAATCAGAATTTAATGGATTTTATAATTAGTGCCGATGAACGGATTGAAGAGTTTAAATCGAGACTGAAACATGAAGACTTAAGTTTGCGTGATGTAATTGATGTTTTTGACAAAAGTGAGCTATTAGATACCCCCGACAAGCTAAAAGTCTATCTTGAAGCAGACATACGCAATTTTACTGAAAAAGAGCAAGAAGATTTGGAGAAATCCTATGTTGCATGGGGAAATGCTCTTCAAGCAAAAATGAGGGCGGTTAAGAGTTATTCAAACTACATTAGTGAAGAGTCGAGCTTTGCTACTCATCAAGGTGTAAAGGGCCTAGAATTTGAGAGAGTAATGGCTATTCTAGACGATGAAAGTGCAGGTGGTTTTCTCTTTAACTATGAAAAGTTATTGGGTGCAGAGCCGCTAAGTGCGAATGACTTAAAAAATGAAGCGGATGGTAAAGACTCAGCCCCTTTGAGAACTAGACGATTATTTTACGTGATTTGCAGTCGCGCGGAAAAGAGCTTGGCAATAGTTGCATATACTAAAAACCCCAAGGCAGTAGAAGCGACCGCATTGCAATCATGGTTTAAAAAGGACGAAGTTGTTCTCATATAGTTTAATTGTGACAATCGCTTTTTCACAATTATATCCTAGAGTTGAAAGCTCCAATTATTAAGAAGGCTTACAAGTGGGCACCTTGGAGCCTTTTCATATATGTCTAGAGTTGTGAATTCAGATGAACTAAGTATTCCTTAGTACCAAAGTGGGCGCTATACTAAGAGAATCTTAGCTATTGAAGTTAGTAGCTAAGGTACTCATGGAATCACCAACGCCTTTACGCCTAAAAGAAGCCCGCAAAGCTGCTGGTTACACGCAACAGCAGCTAGGCATTGCTTTAGGTATGGAGCCCAACACGGCCAGTGCAAGAATGAACCAGTACGAAAAAGGTAAGCATGCACCAGACTTTACAACCATGAAGCGTATTGCTGATGAGTTGGACGTGCCTGTGGCATATTTTTATTGTGATGATAATATTTTAGCTGAATTTATTGTTGTCTGGAATAAGTTAGGTTTTGAAAAAATTCAAGAACTTAAAAGAATCATTGAACAGGGAAAATAGGAAGGCATGGATTGTTTGAGGTAATAGATAAAAGTCAACTAAAAAGAATTGAGGCTGTTCACAACGGCTTTTTATACCAGCACTTATATACAGTAGGTTGTCTGTTGTTAGCTCAAAGCAGTCCAGTTAAGAGTGTTAAGGTTGAACTAGATGAAGACATAGAGATTGATGCTGATAAAAATCTCTACATTCAAGTTAAAACTAGAAATAGAAAACTAATCAAATCGGATATCGATGGAGCTTTAAGTCGATTTCAAGAAATTCAAGACAAGTATAATTGCTCCTTGAGAGTTGGTTCTCCTAAGTTCCTGATTATAGCTAATAATGATGCAAGCAAAAATCTTAGTGAGTTTATTGATTCAGGAGGGTTTCCAGAAAATGTGAACTATTTCTCCCCTCAAAAAAACTTAGAGGAGCTTCCCGATTTTTGTCCGCCACCTTGGGACAGTGTAGAAGATGCATTCGAATGGTGCCATAGCAAGGCTTCAGAGCTACCCTTTAGTGAAATTTGTGCACAAACCTTAGTTTGGAAGCTTGCTGCTATGGTACAAGCAGCAAGCGGTGGTAGTTTTCAACCAGAACATACTTTTAAAGCTGAACATTTATCTGACCTTTTTGAACAAAAGTTGATGCAAGTTCATAAGTTGCCAGCACCTCCTACACCTTATGTTTGTCAAGAAAATGAACCTGATGTGAGAATGATAGATAGAATTCGTATAATTTGCGGTCATTCTGGAGCTGGAAAAACCGCTTGGCTATCAAATTCTTGTAGAGTTATAGATAAAGACGTTCTATACATAGACGCGAGTGATTTTCATAAAGACCGCTTTATGAGTACTTTCCTTAGAGAAATTGGTCATAGGTTATTTCAAGGGAAGAATGATATATTTCGAGATATATTCTCTCCAAATTTTAGTGAATTAGAGAAAGCTAGAAAAGTAAATAACTACTTAAATGAGATAGATACAAGCCTTTTGGTTGCTATAGACAACGTTCATACATTAGATGTAAGTTTGGTTTCTAAGTTGGTAGATGTGACAGATAAGATCGAGTTTATTCTTCTAACACAACCTTTTGACAGTTTGGGCGAACTACAATGTTTGCTTGATGTTGAAATTGAACACTTAGGTGGTTGGTCTGAGGAGTCGATTACAGATATAATTTTGAATTTAAAGTGTAGTTCAACAAGCTCAGCTATAAAAGGAATATTAAGCTTGACAGGAGGTGCACCACTGTTTGTCATGAGTATTATCCAGTTGGCTCTCACAAAGTATGACGCAGATTTAGACCGGTTGTATAGGGAAATAGAACAGTTAGAACACCTTCATTTAACCAAACAAGAAGTTTTGCTTGGTAAGTTAGTCGATAGCCTTCCTGCGCAAATTAAAGATCCCTTTTGTTTTTTATGTAAAGTAGATACACCATTGAAAGCAGAAGAGATAATAGCATCATTCAAAGAGCTTTTTAACTTAAATAGCTCTGATTCAAATGAAATAATTAGAAAACTAAAATCCTTTGGTCATTTAAATGAGCAGCCAAATAAGTCTTTTAAAATACATGATTCGATAAAAATTATAGGTAAGAAGCAATTTTTAAGTTGGGGTGAAATTAAGCAGCGGAAAGCTCTAGAGCTTGCCCGGAAGGTAATTGGTGAAAATATAACGGATAGAGAAAATAACCAAAGACTTTTTCAATATTTAAAAGTGATATTTGAATTGAAGGACTATGAGTTCATAACAGCTTTTACATCAGAGGAAATGGCTTTTGAATTAGGTATTAGAGAAGATTTACATTTTTACTTAAATAGTATCATTAATGACGATAGTACAAAGCCTTTGGCTAGGTTTTGGGCTTTGGATTCATTGGTATTTGATCATGTAAATAGAGGGCTGTTAGATGAATCAGGATTATTGATAAAGGATATGGAAGAATTGTTAGCATCTAATGATTTTGGTTACCGAGAAATTAGTTCTTTTGGAGTAAAGAAATTACAACATGCGGCTTCAAAAAATGATCTTGAAGCTGAAGAGGTTATGCAAATAGTTGCAGAGGTTGAGGAGGTTTTCCCTAAAAGAGCAGATTACCAACGAGTGCTTAAGTATAATACAGCTCAGGCTATTATCCATAGGGTTGAAAATCGATATGTTGCAGAAATCCTTGATGATCTTATAAATGAGTATTTTGAGGTTCTTAACTTATCTGAAGCTATTTTTAAAGAAGTCCGAGATAGTGATGTCTTGTACAAGAAAATGACGGAGTATGATGATAAGGATGCAGACATAAAACGTTTGGCCACAGCTATGAACTTGTTTGCTAATATTCTGGTATTTGACGAAAATGTTAAGATGAGATTTAATTCATACCGTTTATATCATATGATTGGAGCATATGAGTCATTTATAAGAACTGTCCAAAATCTAGCAGACGACTTTGTAGAAGCTAGGAGTTTTGAGTTAGCCAAAAAAACTCTTGAAGATAATGCTCTTTCTCAAGTTAGAAAATTAGGGCTCACTAACTTAGAAATTGACGTGAAATCTCAATATGCGGTTATTTTGGCTTATTGTGGTTTTGTCCCGCAAGCTGAGGAAGAAATTAATAATTTATTAATCAGGGCCGAGACTACTTACCCATACTTAGTGGAACAATTGAAAGCTCAGCGTAACTTAATTGGAAGCATAAAAATAGGATAATTTCCAATTCTTGATTGACTAAACATTTTACCCAGTCTAAACCTAAACTAAGTTTTCCTTAGTTTAGGTTTGAAATGCAATTCCTCTCTCAAACAACTCCTTATCCCGACGAAACCATTGAAAGCTATTTGCTTCGTTTGTCACAAGACAATGGCTACCTTGGCTTTGCTGATATGGCTGATATTTTGTGGGACTGGCTGGTTACACAAGATCACGACCTGGAGGGGGCTTTTCCAAACGAGTTGCATTCGGTTGATGTGTATAAGGCATCGCAATCAAGTAACTTTCGGGTTCGGGCGCTGCGGTTGGTTGCGCAGTTGTCAGGGGTTGAAGCGTCTGGGTTGCTTAATTTATGTTGGCTTCGCAGCAATACACAGTTTGGCGCTATCACGGCGGTTTCACGTAAAGGGTTATTGGTGCCTCGTCAGTTGCTTCGCAAGTCTGGCATACCTGTTTGCACTGAATGTTTAAAGCAAGATACGCACATACCTTACCTCTGGCATTTAAGAGCCTATAAAGCCTGTCACAAGCACAATCAGCAATTAACCAGAATATGTGGGCAATGTGATGCTGAAATTGATTACAGAGCGTCTGAGGCGTTTGTTGAGTGTGAATGTGGTGCTGCCATCAAGCAAGGCCCAAAGGCAAACCAAGCAGATTTAAAATTGGCAAATGCGCTTGCAGGTAATGCTGCTGCAAAGCTCGTTGGACTTTTGGTTTGGTTTAGCCAGGGACAATCTATCAGTTTTGATGACGATGAGTTCAGTGAGCTGTTTGTTAGCTACTTTTCTAACTGGCCCAACGGGTTTGAAGATGAACTAAGTAAAACCGTTGAACTTGCCAAAGTAAAACAGCTGAGGCCATTTAACCACACGCCATTTAGCAATGTATTCGGCGACTTGCTTAAAAACAGCAAGCTCGCTTGTGCTGGTTCGCAAGGTTACAACGTAGTACAGCAGAGCATCATTACATTTTTAACCAAGCTCGTTGAGCAACACCCAAAGAAAAAGCACCCAAACTTGGGTGATCTCTTACTATCAATGCTGGACGCAGCAGTAGTCCTTGGTACAAACACTGAGCAAGTATTTAGGTTGTATGAAGAGGGTTTTTTGGCTGTCGCTCAAACACCCAAAAAGAATGCATTTTTAAAGCCGAGCGACAATGTATTTTACCTCAGGCTGGTTATTGAACTTCAGCAGTCTTTCGCACCGAATATACCTACACACCAACAACAATTTGTGCCGCCATGGTGATCAATGAAACTAAACGAGTTATTTCAAAATACCCCAAGCAAGGACCTCACCCAAGCGCTTCGAGTCGCATTTGCGCCATACACCGAGCATGTTGATATCACAGGCAATGAACCTCAAGCGTTGGTGATTTTAATAAACCTCACTTACAAGCGAAAAGACCTTAAAGACATAACGAGTGTTAGGGCTGCCAAAGCGGCACTGCAAGATGAGCAGCACCTTAAAACGTGTATAGCTGAAGTTAAGTGGTATCACACCCACAATTTAAAATATCCAGACATTCGCGTTAGTCATCAAAGGCTATTAGCTCAAGTTGTTGATGATGGGTGCGGGGTTCTCAGTAGTGCTAGCTACCCAAAACAAGTAGGTTGGTCGCACGACAGCGCTAAAATCAATCACGCTAAGTTGTTTTTAACAGGTTTTGCTTGGAGTGGTGAATACGTGTGTTTAGCACAGTTGCTTGCAAAACAAGAGGATTTTTGGGTAGCACAATTTAGAGCGTTAGGCTTGTTAAAAAGGGACGTGATTACAGTGTGCGAACAAATAGCTGCGCAGCTCCCTAGTGAAGAACTCCCAGAAAAAGTAAGTAACTATACTCCTCAGTTACTTATTCCAACCGCGGAGGGATATTTGAGCGTTTCCCCCGTTGTGAGCCATGCAGTTTTAGCGGCGCTACAAACAGCGACGCGCAATGGTCTAGTTAAACGAAGTGTCATAGAGCACAATCGCCCTGCAAATGTGGGAGAGCTGCCAAGCGCATTGGGCGGCAGAGTGAACGTACTTAAATACTTTGCCAAAACTTACAGTGCGACAACCGTTAATGACTACTACAGCCAAGACGAGCAACGGCTTTTTAATGTGGCGGCGTTAAATAACAAAGCAGTGACTGAGGCTTTTCTGGTGCTATCAAAGTCAAAGCTGTTTAATACGCTTAGGCAAAAGCGCTTGGCACGTATTGCTGCAATTAAGGGGTTACGAACAGCATTTTATGGATGGTTAGAAAAGCTCATGAAATTGGGGCAGAGTGGGGAGATAAGCGATTCAGACTCAGAGTTGGTTCAGCTCTTAGCCGCAGGTGAATATGCGCAATTAGAGCTTGTTTTAAGCCAAGAGCTAAACAGGCAAATGAGCGGGCTTAAATATTTAAAACGGTATGCTTATCACCCAGAACTAATGCCTATTTTAAAAGCGCAACTTAGCTACGTACTGTCACATCAAAGCGACCAAGAGGACGAATTTGAGGCGGAGCATATGCAGTATGTGCATTGCCAAAATTTACGTGTTTACAATGCTGAAGCAATGCCGAACCCATACTTAGTGGGTATACCGTCAGTCACCGCGCTTGAAGGTTTGGGGCATCAATTTCAACGCAAGCTGCAAAAGCTGTTAGGTAGTAGCATACATGTGATTGGTGTAGCTGCGTATGTTCGCTCGTATCAATTGCATGACAACAAACAGCTACCAGAGCCTAACAGACTTAAAAAAGAAGGACAAAAGCGTGTGCCGCTGCGTTCGGCAATTATGCAAATCCCCAAGTGTGATATATGTTTTGATTTGGTATTTAGGGTGCAAACCGACAATCAGTCTGTTGCAAACGACTTGTCTGAGAATCTACTCAAGGCGGCATTTCCATCGCGTTATGCGGGTGGTACGCTTCATCCGCCATCGTTATATGAACAAATTGATTGGTGCCAAGTTTACTCAAAACCGCTAGAGTTGTTTGAGCGTATTCGCGCGTTGCCCAGAGGTGGTTCGTGGCTATATCCAACGTCGGTTGAAGTGAGATGTTTTGAAGAACTGGCTGAGCAGTTAACACTACGACCTACCATGCGGCCAGCTGCACTGGGTTACTTAGCCCTTGAAGAACCAAAGCCAAGGCAAGGCGCAATTACTCAGTTACACTGCTATGTTGAGCCAGTTATTGGGTTGCTTGAATGTGTAGATGCGGTCACGGTTCGGTTATCTGGTGCTCGGCATTTTTTTAATCATGGGTTTTGGGCCATGCATTGCAAAAAAGCATCTATGCTTATGAAAAAAGCCAAGTTTGAGTACGACTAATGAAACTCCCGCGCCAGCTCTCATACACCCGCTCACTCTCGCCAGGTAAGGCGGTGTTCTTTTATAAAACCCCCGAAAGTGACTTTGAGCCACTACAAATTGAGCGGCAAAAAATCCGGGGTCAAAAGTCAGGCTTCGCCGAAGCCTATAAAAATGAAGCAACATTAAAAGAGCTAGCACCACAAGACTTGGCCTTTGGAAATCCACATACGATAGAGTTGTGCTACGTACCGCCTACAGTAAAGCAACTATATTGCCGATTTTCACTCAGAGTAGAAGCAAATAGCCTTGAGCCCAATGTATGTGGGGAGCCAAAAGTAAGTTACTGGCTCACACGTTTTATGAACACCTACAAGCAGCATGGTGGCTTTAGGGAGTTGGCAAAGCGCTATGCTAAAAATATTCTCATGTGCGAATGGCTATGGCGAAACAAAACATCGCCAAATGTGGATTTAGAGATAATTGGCGAGGGTTTTGACTCTATCAGCATCACCAAAGCAAATCGGTTACGCTGGGATGGCAATTGGCGTGAAACTGTAGATGCCTTACATACGCTTACAGAAGTGATACAAACAGGGTTAGAAGACCCTTACAGTTTTTGCTTTTTAGAAGTAACGGCCAAGCTCGATACCTATTTTGGTCAGGAGATTTATCCAAGCCAATCATTCGCAGAAAACGATGATGTCGCAAGAACTTACGCTTACACTCAAATCGCTGATAAAGACGCGGCCTGTTTTCATTCTCAAAAGGTGGGAGCTGCCATTCAAATGATTGATGACTGGTATGATGAAGATACGAACAAGCGATTGAGAATTCATGAATACGGCGCTGACTACAAAAACGTGATTGCCAGACGGAGGCCAAGCAACCATCTAGACTTTTATTCACTGCTACAAAAAGTGGCGCTATACGTAAAAGAAATGGAGCAAAATGGGCTAAAAAACCAAGAGCAAGCCTGCAATATTCATTACACCGCAGCAGTTCTGATCAAAGGCGGGTTATTCCAAAGGACCAAAGAATGAGCCGATCATATTTCGTTATTACTTACCTACCAACAAATTGTGATGTAACCCTATTAGCAGGCCGCTGCATTGGCATATTGCACGGTTTTATGAACAAACGAAGCTGCAACCACATTGGTGTAAGCTTCCCTAAATGGACCGACAAACATCTAGGCAATCAGATAGCTTTTGTGAGTGAAGATAAAGCCACACTTAAAAGCCTAAGCCAGCAAAACTACTTTGAAATGATGGCCCACGATAAGCTGTTTGAAATGTCTGATATAAAGCCTGTACCAACTGATGCCACTGAAATTCGCATTATCCGCGACCAAAGCTTAGGTAAGTTATGTATGGGTGAAAAGCGCCGCCGAATGGAACGCGCAAAACGCAGAGCCGAAGCCAGAGGTGAGGAGTACATACCACAGTACGTGCCGAAAGATATGGAAATTAGCACATTTCATAAAATCCCCATCGCCAGTAAAAGCAATCAAAACGACTTTTTACTGCACTTAAGGTTAGAGTCAACAGACTCAATACAAAACACATACAACAGTTATGGCTTTGCAACAAATGAAGAACACAAAGGGAGTGTTCCGCTGCTAGCCTTTTAAATTTTGACAGTTTTCAGAGCGCTGTATATCAAAGAGTTAAGGGCAGGTTATGAAACAAGGGTTATTTACTGAAATGAGGTTCAATTGTATGGAATTAATCAACTTTTAAGCTAACTTTAATAGTGACCTGCCGTATAGGCAGCTGGAAATTGAAAAAACAAAACTTTCACTCAAAGAAATTTGTGACCTGCCTTATAGGCAGCTGGAAATTGGTCTGCTAAAGACGGCTGGATTGAAATATAGTGACCTGCCGCATAGGTAGTTGTAAATCCGATTTTAAACAGGTCGAATTCGACCCGTTTATGTTCTGCCGAGTAGGCAGCTGAAATTAGGTCAGGAAGTAAACCTCCACATCTAATGACATATAACTGCCGAAAAGGCAGAGTCTAATTCAAAAGCCACAGAATTTACTGGGGCTTTTTTACATCCTCTGGAACTCGAACCGCCGATATTCTTTTTTAATCGACCAATGCCAGAATATGGCATATTTTAGACCCACAGAAGCTCTTCATGAGGAGCTAAAATAAGCGAAAAAAGGACATTGTAAAATTGGTTTTCAGCACAGATTTTATATTCTGTTGTAATGGGTTGCCCTTAAACTCAAGAAAAATCTACGCCTCAACTTGTTCATAAACAAGTTCAACATCTTTAAGGCGTGGCTCTGACGCAAACCACCCCAAAAAGCCGTGTATACTCTTGTTTTCCTCTTCACAGTCTATCTTTAAAGGCATATGAAGGCGCTTTAATACATTTTCGTCTGCGAGAATTTCATCTTTCAGAGGGCTAAGCTCTATAGCTTTTAGGCAAAGAGACTGATACGGAATAAACGAGCCGTAATCAAAAAAGTTGTGAACAGCTCTACAGTGAGATTTATTCTTAGTATTTAAATGGCTTGTTAAATCGTACCCTAAAATTAGCAGAACCTTTTCAACTACTTGCAGATTCATATTTCGACTAACGCCAAAGCTGTCAACTTTAGCTAATTTGTTTTCTAATTCACTCCACCGTTGATAAAATTGTTCACCTTGATTTGAATAATGTCTCACTACTTCTAATACTTTACGTTTTACTTCAAGTTCACGCGATTCATAGTCAATTTTAAAAAGCGCTTTTAGCCACTTTCGTTCGTGGTCAACTTCTAAAGAAGGCCATTCACTTTTTGCAGCTTTTAAAAACTCATTCCAATTATGTACTCTATATTCACGAATATTTTCTTGTAAGGTTTTACGTCCCAAATCTCGTAGCCTATCCTTATGCGCTTTGTTTATCGCAAAGAAATCCTTATAGAAAGTTTCACCGTCTTCATATGTGAGCTGAGCGTAATCAATTTTATATTCATTCCAGTCATATTTAATCCTCTTAGAATCAAGCTTCAAGTAAGACTCCCAAACCATCGCTATTAACTGAAGCTGGCCTTTTTTTACTGACTTTTCAGCTTGTATGGCATCAAAGATAAACCAGTTTCCGCGATTGCAAAACGCAATATCTTTGTGGACCTGCTTAACAAAACCTTTATCCTCATCGACAAATATATTGTCTTTGGTTGCACTTAACCAAATGAGTTGAAAACCTTTATTTTTGTAAAACTCTTGGCGCTTCATTACAACTTTTGGGGACTCACTTCTTAACTGCACCTCAAAAACAACATCTTTACCCTTATACTGCGCGTGTAAGTCTGGTTTGGCCCGATTGAGTTTATCAGCACTGAATATAAACTTTTTGTCTATGTCTATAATTTGCCAGTGCTCTAATTGCTTTAATGTATTTGCAAGTGAGCGCTTTGTTTCTAAGTGCAAACGGCCTTCTTCAACGCCTGCATAGATCTCTGCAACAGTAGTAGAGTCTGATTTCCATGGACATACAGCGTCTTTATGATGACTGAAGTAATAGTGGTGACCGTGTAGTCTACTTTCGTCTGCTAACGCCTTAAGAAAGACTGGATTTTTACAGTTCTGACAAGCAAACCTATTTGTAAACTTTTTATTGGTCCTAAAGCCTTGTAGCTCAGCTTGTTCATATATGAAGTCAAAGGAATCAACCCATAGTGATTCCTCTTCCCATGTGTCTATGACAATGGGGATCTGATGTCGCTTTTCCATCTCTAGAAATCCTTTCTATAAGTTTGCTGTATTCGTGTTATAAAGTGTTGTACATGTACAAAGCACATTATTAAGATTAAAAAAATAAACTAAATTGAAGCTAAATTAAATACTTATCTCAATGTTTAGGTAGACTTTTTGACTGAATCGCTGGCTATACAACCTTTGAAATACATTTATGTCGGTTCCTTGCTTGTATGCATGATAGCTAAACGTTCTGCGCATAGAGAGTGCACTAAGCGTATAGTTTGGCCTTAAGCTTCCAGAAATGAGTCTAGGGATTAGGCCTTGCAATGTGCAACGCCCTCAAGATCCAAAAACCGGTTCTTCTAATTGCCTCATATACAGTGAACATTCTTATGACTTTTAGATTCAAAGTCGTTGATATTCTTCTTTAATCGAACCAATATCCGCGTATGGCACTTACCTGAACTTCGGAAAAGAGCGAAAGATGGACGATTGCACAAGCTGGTTGCTGGACAAAGGTGTGCCTGTGACTTTGCTAAATTAGTAATTAACGAATAACCACAGGTATGAAAAATCGCTTAACTTGGTGTCCTGTATTAGAGTTACGGATGAGAAATTGAATAGTGCCATAAACTTACTGTATAATTAAAAGGCTCTTTAGCTCAGGACGAATACGTCTAGTCGGGTGTTTAGCCAGACTCTAATTTATTGAACGGTTTTATGGTTGCGATAGGTTCGCAACCTGATCTCCTCACTCCGTTCGTCAATCAGGTTGCGAATCTATCGCTTCCTCTAGTAAAGAGTTAAGCCCAAGAGCAACGCTCTTGGGCTTTTTATGGAATTAGAAATGACTTTGATAGAACAGCTAGCATTAAAATTGAAAAAGAGCGAAGACCAAGTAGCTCACTTTCTGTTGAGTGCACCCAAAAGGTACAAAGTCTATACAATCCCAAAGCGAACCTCCGGACACCGAGTTATAGCTCAGCCCTCTAAAGAGCTGAAAGAATATCAGCGTAAGTATCTGGAGCTTCAGAAATTACCTATCCATGATTCAGCAACTGCTTATCGAAAAGGTACGGGTATTAAGCAGAATGCATTTGCTCATAAAAATAACCCTTATTTACTTAAACTAGATCTCGAAAACTTTTTCAACTCGATCTCTAATAAATTGTTTTGGGAAGTCTGGGAGTCAATACTGCCTTTACCTCCAGAACACGATAAGCAAGCTTTAGAAAGGTTACTCTTCTGGTGCCCTAGTAAAACAACAGGAGGTGCTTTAGTTCTCAGTATAGGAGCACCAAGCTCTCCACTAATATCTAATTTTTTCATGTACCAATTTGATTGTGCTCTTAGCAAGTTGTGCGTTGAAAAAGAAATTATGTATACGCGTTATGCTGATGATTTGACCTTTTCAACAAAGCATAAGGACTCCCTTTTTGCTCTTCCAGAACTTGTAAAAGAAAAGCTAGTTGAGCATTTTGGGAGTGCGATAAGAATCAACAGAAAGAAAACTAGGTTTTCATCTAAAGCTCACAATAGGCATGTTACAGGTATCACCATTAGTAATAATGGAAACCTCTCACTAGGAAGGGAGCGGAAAAGGTATATCAAGCATTTAGTGCATCAAGTTCAACTAAACAAACTTGACGCTGAGGATAGGCAACACCTCCGTGGTCTTATTGCTTTCTCTAAGCATGTAGAGCCTTTGTTTGTTCAATCATTGAAACGGAAATATTCAGCTGAACTAATTACTCAAATTGTGGAGGAATCAAATGACTAAATCACGAAAAAATAGAAGCAGATCTGTTAAACACCTGATTCAAAGTTCAGATAAAGGTAATTTTTTATCTTCGTATCAATTGTATCGAAACTATTCTGAAGGTAAAAATGTAGAGCAAAAAGATGAGGGCTTAGCTTCTAAATATTTAGCTAAAGTAGAATCTGCACTTATTGAAAAGAAGCTTGTTTTATCGTCAATACATCTGACGGATTTTAGAAGATTTACTGCTCTTGATATTTCATTTGATGAAAAAGTTACTGTTATCATCGGTGTAAACGGAGCAGGAAAGACGAGTGTTGCAGAAGCTATTGCTAAGACATTGTCGTGGTTAAATAATAATTTTGAAAAAACAGATGTAGTTGGAAGAAAAGTAACGGAAAGTGACATCCATATTAACTCTAAAGAGTTCAGTGAGGTGGCAACTCAGTTTAAATTCGATAATCAGAACATGTTTGATGTGAGTATTGGCAATACTGTTTTTGGGTATAGTGGCAGTACACCTACAGATGTAATAGCCATAAGACAAGTTACTGATATGTATAAAAGGACTGCTCAGAATCCATTGATAAACATTCCACTTTTAGCATTCTATTCGGTTGAACGTTCAGATTTTTCATTGTCTTCAACGATTACAGAGACTGCTTCAGGAGACAGTGTTAGTAATAGGTTTTCTGACCTTAAGACAGCTTTGGATGGAAGCGGGAAACTGGAAGATTTTTCTAAGCTTTATGTCGAGTTAGTCAATAGGGCACAAGGAGAGGAAACCGCAGAAGTTCAAGAGCTTAAGGCTCAGATAGCTACTTTGCAGACCACAATTGATGAAGTATATGGAGGGAAAAACCCTCCTAAAAATGATGCATTCACTGCTATATTAAATGCTAAAAAGCAAGAATTAACGAACCTAGTAGCGACTAAATCTTCAACCAAATACCAACAACATTTAGATCTAGTCAATAGAGCAATAGAAACGCTTGTTCCTGAAATAAAAAACCTTGAAGTAGAACGTAGTTCAGGAAAGGTCAAACTAATGGTTGAGAATTTTGGGAATAGAGTGAATATTGCACAGCTCTCACATGGTCAAAAGATGCTCGTAGCTCTTTCTGGAGACTTGGCAAGGCGTTTAGTAACGCTAAACCCTGACTCTGATGCTCCTTTACTTGGTCATGGAATTGTAGTTATTGATGAAATTGAATTACACCTTCACCCTAAATGGCAGCAAGAAATCCTAATTGGTCTCCAAGCGACTTTCCCTAATCTACAATTCATCGTGACTACTCATAGCCCACAGGTATTGTCTACTGTAGATAAAGATTGTATTCGTATACTTCGATTTGATGACAATGGTATTGCTTCTATAGGCGCACCAACATATCAGACAAAAGGGGTGTGTAGCTCTGATGTTCTAGAACAGATTATGGGAACGTTTTCTATCCCACCTGTGCGCGAAGCAAATTGGCTTTCTAACTATTCAGCCTTGGTTGCGGAGAACCTTTGGAAGTCAAAGGAAGGTCTCGAGTTATATGATAAAATTGTTAGACATTTTGGTGATAACCATCCAGAAGTCGTAAAAATTAAAGGCGAAATAAGAACTCAAGAGTTTAAATTAAAGGCCAGAGCGCTAAAAGGGGCCTGATTCTTATGAAAAAATTGGTTCGTGGTTGTGCTCCTCTCTGTCTATCTCAATTTAGGCATGGCCGAGATAAGTGGTCTGTTATCTCAAACAATGGTTTAACAAACGACATTTGGGAAAAGCTAGATATCATGCAGCGTGGATTCTGTGCGTATTGTGAGTGCCAGTTAAGTGATGATAATACCAAAAGACATATTGAGCATTTTATCCAAAGGGACCTAGTGCCTAGTCTGACCTTTGATTGGGGTAACTTATTTGGCTCATGTAACAATCCTGATCGTTGCGGGAAATACAAAGATAAGGATCCAACTGCTAAAAAAATAGACTTAGCCAAGGTATGTAAACCTGATGTGATGGATCCTAAAGAGTTAATACTTTTCCTTAATTCTGGAAAAGTTAGA
This sequence comes from Pseudoalteromonas sp. Of7M-16, assembly GCF_022347805.1. Lineage (NCBI taxonomy): Bacteria > Pseudomonadati > Pseudomonadota > Gammaproteobacteria > Alteromonadales > Pseudoalteromonadaceae > Pseudoalteromonas > Pseudoalteromonas sp. Of7M-16. The sequence goes on from NZ_JAKRFY010000043.1 coordinate 20,823, forward strand.
CCTAGATCTAATCTAACAGAACAAAGTAGAGAACTTGCTAATAACACTATTGCTGTTTTCAATCTCGATGGTGATAGTACGCTAGAGAACTCAAGAAAATCTGCAATCGCTGGAGAAAAGAGTTTGGCAAATAGTTATTGGGAGATGTTGGCCGAAGATGATACTGGTGAGCTAGCAGAACTTTTGGAAGTAGAGTTATTAGAAGCATTAAACAGAATAAAGGACGTTGAGTATTCGACAGCGTTAGAACATTTGTGGACACATAACGAGCAGTTCTAAACGGCCCTAGATACAGCCTATAGACGAGGTAATTGTGGATAAGTTCTTGTAAGGAAAAATAGGATAAATAAAATACGACTGAGTTTTTATTGTATCTAATATGGGTTCTTTATCAAGTTATGCTAATGATCCGTTTCTGGCACTAAAGGGACTTTGAAAAGAACACTAAAATGCGTCATATTTTACAATCTTATACTTCACATTTATGTCAAGTTATACTTCAATCACACAGCTAAGTCATTGAAGTAGTCGGGTCGTCTTATGCAAACTTAGACTACAAACTCCAGTGTTGTTTGAAGTGTAAGTCTTATTTATAGTACTTAAAACTATACTAATCTGTACTAATTCCTATCTTTCTAAAGTAAAAAACTAGACAGTAGTTCATTAGATCAATAGCACTTCATATACTAATCTACTAAAACTAATCAGCACTAATTGGTTTAGTTACCGTGTTAGTCAAAGTTATTTCGCTTGGCTCGGAGCAAGATATATCACCATTTTTTAGCTTTTTAGACACGAAATCTGAATTTAGGCAGCTGATCCAAATCTGCGATGACGCTGAAGTATTTGCAGACTTAAAAGATGACTTAAAGAAAACCACGGCCATCAATCATAGATCAAACATGCTAAATACCATGCTGATGCGTATGGGCTATCAGCCAATCTTGATGCAACTTGATGACGAAGCACAGCTTGAGGTTGGCAATGTGATGGTCAACGCCATGCTAAATGCCACAAAAGAGCCAGACAAAAGCAAAGCCATGACAATGCTCTCTACTTACCTTGATACTGAGGCTTACTTAAAAGACGCAGGTCTACTTGAGCAAGGTGTACAGGCGATTGAAAGTAATACAGGCATTAGCATTAGAACATTAGCAAACATGGCAACAGCCACTTTAGGAGTGAAGAAAAATGGCTAATCCAGTTGACCCAACCCTAGTGCTGCAAGAGCTATGCGCAAGCGCCACCACAAGAACCGCCAATGCTTTAACGGTTATTGAATGCTGTGCTGGAGCAACAAAGTAAAATAACACCTCTCGATTTTTCCATGGCAACGATTGGGCGGCTGTCAAAAGAGCAAGGCGGTCCATCAACGCAAACCATCCGTAATCGCACAGGCAAGCATTTTCAGCAATTAATTGAGGCCTGGGCAGCCTATTCAGGCACAATATGTAAAAAGCCGCTCTCAGTGCGTCAAAAGCAGTTATTGAACAGCAACGACCAACATATTCTGGATGCCATCGATGACCCAGTGATTAGAGCCGTAGTAGGGTCATTGATTGCCGAACGTAACAAATACCGCGATCAGCTCAATACATTAAAAGCCAACTCAGACTTGTTTATTGACCGAACCAAAGGCGATAAAACCAACACCACACTTGAAAACAAACAACTGGTACCGCTGGAAGTTGAAGCCATTAAAGACGCAATTTCTGATGAACTTTTCAATAAACAAGGTTGGGAAGTCATGCCCACAGGGCAAGTCAAAGATGCTGAGGGAAACGAGATCTATAAGCGTGGATATGTGAATGGGTTGAAAAAGTCTGTAAAAAATTACATTTAATACCTCAGTTTATCTAATACAGAAGACCAACCCTACAGAAATCACCTATACCTAGTAACCTCTCAAGCTTTTTATTAATATTTCTGACTTTTGGGTACGCAGACTTTCATATGAGGAAATTGTGACTATGGTGAGTATGTAATCTCTAAGCCAACCATATTTCGGAAGCTGGTAAGGGTTTTTAAATAGGTTGCTTTGAATGTTATATAATGCACGTTCGATTTTATCATTATCAGATGCCCAGAGAAGGCCTGAAAAATAATCCACGAATAAAGGTTGGTCTGCAGTAATCTGTGGTGACGTTTGGCAGTATAACACATCTGCACGGTAAAGCTTTTTAGTAGAATCGCTTGTATTGACTCGTGAAATCAGCTCTTGAAATGATCTTTTATCCTCTTCAAGCAAAGTTACTAATTCTGTATCTAAAATAACTCTTGGAAATTTGGCCAGATCTTCTTCCATCTTATAAGCCTTGACATAAGCAGGGCCTACGATCTGATGTCGGCTCATATCAAAATGAACTTGTCCAAATGTAATAGCTCCCCTTATAAAGATATTTTCAGACATCAGCTCATACTGTATTTTTGCAATCGCAATGCATAATTCTCTAAGGCTTTGAATTTTTTCAAAACTCTCTGGCTTAACGCACAAAATTATAGAGTCACTTATTACAATAGACTGTATATTTCTTTTGATAGTAGTGTCGGCGATTTTTAGATTGTTTATCTCTTTTTCTACAATTTTAAAGTACTTTTCTAATTTTTCTTTTTTATTTTTATTGAGCATTTCTTGAAAACCTAGAACGTCCAAAAATGCTACAAAACACTCTTCATATTGTATTTCAAACTCTTCCAAAATTATCCAACTCCTTTGTGTAAAAAAACAGATAATGTTAAAGCTGTATTTATAAAGCTATTTAACATCACAGAAATTAAAATGTTAGCAAAAATGGGCTTAAATTAAGACCTTTGCCTCTCTTACTGCGCCATACTCAATGATTACTTCTTGTTCATTATCCTTAGCATTAAAATAGATAACTTTGCTTCTTGGTACAACAGCTTTAACAACTATGCCTTTAATCTTATCTTTATATATTTCATGAGCAAATCGTCTAGCTGTTTCATAGTCTATAGTTCAAGACTGTGCGAAGTTTTTACTTTCAAACTCGTTGGGTGATAAACCACGGTATATCGTTACTTCAACTTCAAGTTGCTCAATATCTGAGTTAGTTGGTACGTCTTCGCGTTTAATTCTGATTGGTGGTGCTCCCCACTCAACTTGCTTGGTTTTGAATAGTTCAAATACACCTCCAGAATAAAACCGTTTTAAATTGTTAAAAAGCTCAAAAGCCCAATTGCACAGTTCTGATTCCATGGAATAAGAAGCGTACTTTTGCAGCCAAAAATCTCTAAAAGCGAATTCGGGCTGCGTTTTTGTATTGCAATTGAAGCTATCTAAAACATCTGCAAATACCCTGTAATCATCATTAAACCTCTTATATAAGCTTTCAAAGTATTCATCAGCGTCAATTCTCATTTGCTCAAGCAGGGCTTTTGATTTGTCGCAAATCATATAGTTTTCATTAGCCTATTCTGATTAGGTGATTGCAAGATGGGCACGGCGTGTCAGTAACAGAGTAAGGAACATCTGTACTTGAGCGTTGCCACATATTCGTACAGTAGCCACACCTAAACCACCTTGTCTCGTATTGTTTTGGTGCAGGATTTAGGTCAATAATCTCCCTAAAAGCACGTGTTGGTTTTCTTTTATATTGAGGGTTGTGCTGAAATCCATAAACTGGGTTATATAACGGTTCGCTCTCTTCAGCCAACTGGTTTTGTTCCTCCCTCTGACGTTGAGCTTGTTCCTTTTTAGCGAATAGTATTTTTTGACTTCTACTACGGTAAAATTCTGTAAACCTTTGCTCTTGTTTAGGGTGATAATGCCAATACTTGATGCCTAGCTTCTCAAGTAATTCAGACTCAACTTGATCTCTGTAGCCATTCACTTTGCCTTCAACATATTTTCTAAAATCCTCTACATCGACAACTACAATGGCGGACTTTTGGTTGTATGTAGGGCTAAATTGGTAAGTACTAATCTCTAGCGTTAAAATAAGGGTAATGTCGAAGTCATTGGTATGTAGGATAGCAATTTCGTTTTGAGCGCTTTCAATGGCTAGATTCAATGTTACTTTAGATTGATATTCGTATACCTTTTCATCAGTGACCAGTACGCCTTCATCGGATTTATCCCTGCTTGGATAACCTATATATCTAGGAAGACGAATGCTAGTATTGGTAGCAAGTATATTACGGCACAACCAAAAAATAGCGCGTTTATAACTTATCTCACATGGCTTATCTTTGGAGTTTATCTTCGGTGCATGCTTGAAGTGATCGCGTCTTATGTTCGTTTTATACTTGTGCGCGGAAAGAGGCATATCGCAGCTGATGCAAAAACAATTGCACTCTAAACCGCTTTCCACTTCATCGACAAACGCGAGCGAGCCATTTTTATCTTTAGCAAATGGTATCAATACTTCCACTGTTATTCCTTTTCACAAGCAGATAGCCAAGTTCAATATGTTATACCTAGTCAAGTCATTTGTTAATATCTTGATTGATAACTTTATAAACCGTGTTTCTTGAAACGTTTACAGTGCTTGCTATTTGGCTGACTGGTGTAGCTTTTGCGCGTAGCGATAAAATGCTTTGTTTGATGTTGTCGGATATTGGCTTGCGGCCTTTGTATTTACCCGCTTTTTTCGCGGCTGCAATGCCCTCAAGCTGGCGTTCTTTTCTCATATTGAGCTCAAATTCTGCGAACACGGCGAGCATATCTAAAAAGGCTTTGCCCGAGGCAGAGTCGGTTGAGATAGGCTGCTCTAGCGCTTGTAGCTGAATATCGTTGGATTTTAGATGGTTCACTAAGGTTTGTAAGTCGAGTACGGAACGAGCGATACGGTCGACTCAAGTCACGATTAAGGTATCACCGGCACGGAGGTAGCTAAGTAGGGCTTGAAACCCATCGCGTTTGGTATTCGATGCTGATGCCATATCGGTAAACACCTTGTCACAACCAGTTTCCTCAAGTTTGGCTACTTGTAAATCTAAAGACTGATCTGTGGTTGAAACTCGCGCATATCCAATCATACTCATGGCAATTGTTCATTTAGCATCTAGACTAAATAAACATAGTGCGTACTAAGGCCTTAAACCACCCTAAATGAACACTTTTAGTCTGTTTTGGTGATGTTCAATTAGGGTTTACGCTATTTGAACATATGCTTTGCCGTAGCTTTAGGAAACATCACCATAATGGACTTGCAAGACCCCGACCTGATTTTAGTTAAACGCCTATCGGAGCATTCATGCTCTTACTTTGCGGTTGAAAGCGTTGCGGGTACTGACGTGGTGTTGACGGATATTGAAAGCGGTGGGCGGTTTAATTTTGAAAAGCCAGGGCTTGAACAACTGGTTTCAAACGGCCAACTCAGAACCATCGCGCGGCGTGAGCTACCAACCAAGCTAACCTTTAAACCACTCAGTAACGTTAAAAAGCTTAAAGCTGAAACTGCGGAAGATGTTGCATCCAAAAAAGAAATGCAGCGACGTTATAAGTATGTGCAAGGCGCAATTGAGCAAAGTGTTCCAGCCTATACCGAGAAATGGTTAACCCCGTTTATTACCCAAAAGTCAGTGGAAATAAACGACAACAGTCCACCTTCATGGCGCACGCTAGCCCATTGGAACAAAGCTTTTGTGGAAAGTGGCTGGGATAAAAACGCATTGATGCCAAGGCATAAAGCCAAAGGTAATCGCACCAAGCAATTGCCCCAAGAAGTTCATGACCTAATTGATGACGTGATCAATGAATACCTGCGCACGCATACGGTAGTGAGGTATCAAAAGGTTTATGACCTGTTTTTAGAGCAGCTTGAGAAGCTTAATGCAGAAAGGCGGGGGGAAGGTTTCATTGAGCTAAAGCCTTGTAGTTATAGGTGGATGGTGAATAGGCTTCAGAGTAGATAGTAATGAGTGAATCAATTAGAGATTGGATATCAGATCAGACCTTATTTAAAGAGGCTATTGTTGCCTTTCATCCAGAGGCTGGGAAGGAATACTATTCTCAAAACTTAGTTACTAGGCTCAGTATGTTTAAGCAACAAGAAAGCACAGTTAATGGTCGTTTGTTTGGTTATATCTCATTAGACTTCCAGCTGACTAGCGACTGGGAGTTGCCAAGGGATATTATTATCGAGCCTTCTATCGTGATAAACCATGGAGTCAATGATGTAAGTGGTCAGGAATGCGTTCAGTCTTTCATATCACCTGTACAATTACCAGAGTGGGTGCCAGCCTATGGTCGTCAGCTATTTGTTCAGGGGCTAGCGGCAGCGGTCTCGTTTACGACATCTAGATGTGTTTATGTGCATGGAGGCACAATCGAAAGTGTAACTTTGGATGAACTAGTTTCGCTTGAGGATTTCATTGCTGACAATCGTGGAGATAATTTTGCAAATATCGAGAATGCTAAAGTAGTTATCAAAACCGCCCGTGGTGATATTTGGGGGCGCTTTTGTAAGTTCTGGCCAACCGAACGACCTGAAATCTTTCCTCGTTTAACCGCGCAAATGGATGATGCAGGTGAACAGTTTTTAAATGTAGAGCTCGACAACGACCTTAGTTTCACAAGCGTACTCAATACACTACCCTATAATGCTTCAACTGACGAAATTATGGTACTCCAAATAAAAGACCTGAGGCAAATGGCGGCTATACACCCAGTGGTCCGAGGTCGTGGAGCAATAGTAGATATACATCGAGATGTGCTTGGTGAATGGAATAATCAGTTATCAGATGTGATCTCAAATTTGTGGCAACTTCCCTACAAAGCAGGACGTGAAAAGTTTGATTACAAGAAATGTATGCAAGCTATTAGAATGGTTCAGTTGGCCCACCATAACTATAAAGAAGACTTCGATTTGTCTTTTTCTATGTTAGTTTCAGCGATAGAAAGTATTGCGCAAATTGCCATACCAGCACCCGAAAAGCATAAACTCCATAATGAATGGAAGGAAGTAACGAAGGACGATCCTCAACTTAATGCACTTTTTCAACATTATTGCAATTTGCAGAGTAACGATAAGCGCTTGAAAGAACGTTTTGCAGGTTTCGTGTTTAAGTATTGCCCTGTTGAACAGTGGTGGAACTTATACGATGGCGATATTCTTCAACACGGGTTTAATTCGCATTGGAATAGCGGCGCAGAATTCAGCAGAGAACAAAATGAATTTACACCTGTTCATTTTACGACTTCTCAATTAGAGAATATTGTCAAAGATACATACAAATATCGGTCGAATTTTGTTCATAGAGGCGAGTCTGCTCCGCATAAGCATCCAGTGTTGTGCTCAACACAGCGCTTTTTTGAACTGCAATGTAACCACGATGAAATTAAAAAACTGGAGAAGAAATTGTGCAAAGAGGACCGTGGGCTCAAAGAAGATAAAAATACTTACCCCTATAAATGGACATGTGGCAGAGGTGAAAAAAGAAAAGGCCACAGCATAACAGAGGGCGAGTTGTTTTCAACCAAGCGATGCTTAATTAATCGCGATCTAATGCGTGAAATTGCAATCAAATCGATTAGTAGTTACTAGGCTGAGCAGTCTAAAACAGTTTTGCTATAGGCTTCAATCAAGGAGAATAAACAACAGATCGGCGATCTGTCTTCCTAATTTTAGCCTGTGACTGAATAAACGGGTGTTGGTATTTACAGGATAACTAAATGTTTAACTTTAAGCCAGAGTCAGGTTGGTCGCTTGAAATAGAACTAGAGTGCTTTGTTATATATAAGCAATTAGAGTCAAAAGGGTTTCCATATGGTCTGCAATCAGAACTATGTGATAAATTAGCTGAGCGGTGCAAATTAGATAGTGGCACATTAAAAGCTAAAGTTGGAAATTTTAAATCTGAGTTTGGCAATACCGAACCAACTCACTCATCAAAGGCCACAAAATATATTGCAATGAATTATGGCTCTATGAGTTTAAAAGAGTCTGAAGCATTGTTAACAGGTTACCAACTTGCAGTTAAAGCGACTGTATCTTACTAGGCCCTATGACTGAAGTAACACAGACCATGGCAAGTTAGAAAGTACCTAAATTGACATGCAACACGCTACATTGCCTCAAGATCTGAAAGACGATGATGTTGAATTACTAAATCATTAATGATTTAAGGGTTTGTTTTATAGTTATTTTTGGATTTTGGTACACTTTCCACTATAAATTTGTAAGTCTGCAAATTTGTAGTAAAACCCCGCATAAAAATTGAATTATAATCCCTGCATAGCCTACTTTTAAATCGTCTCGTATATTCGGTGATGGTTATGATCAGGCGTAAACTAAAGCACTCCAGAGTCAAAAATCTCTATAAGTTTGCAAAGCCACTTGCTTAGTTGAATCATCCTTAGAGTTCGATGCGTGTTTTCACTTTGAATACTCTCGTGAAATAAAAGCTTTTGAGGCTCAACCGTTAGT
>NZ_JAKRFY010000044.1:0-27513 GCF_022347805.1 Pseudoalteromonas sp. Of7M-16
GCCGTTAGCACCCTCTCTTGCTTCTTTCTTTATGACAACTTGGCCCGCTCGATAGGTAAAATGAACACCTTGTGCTTCTATGTATTCATTTCTTTGTTTGAGTCGACGATAGTCATCAAACTGTTGGAACACCCTGCCAAATTCATCAAACGTTGTCAGTTGAACAACACACTGGCTGCTATCAACAGATGCAAGATCAGAAGATATTCGCACGTCTTTACTTGAGGGTTCATACGAGACATTAGCGATGTTTTTACAGTCTAGCGCCGTGCTATCAAAGTCGGTGACTGAGGCAACATTGCGACCAAACCCATCGTAAATGTAACCTTTTGACCAGTCACTGGTATATTCGTACGCTAAACGATGCTTTTTATCTGTGTCATACACCCAAGTCGCTACGCGTGCACCGTTAACATCATGAGATGTTTTGCGACCAAAACCATCGTAGCCAAAAGCTTGTACATTACCGTTAGCATCTGTTTGTTTTGTCAAATCCCCAAATGCATTGTAGTCATAGGTCCATGTACCGCTGTCTAAGTCGGTTTGGCTTACCTTTAAGCCAGTAAGTAAGTTATAGCTGTTCTCAATCAGTACTTTATTGTTATCAGCACTTGACCTAACTTGTACCACTTTGCCAAGAATATTGTATGTGTAAGTTAACACATTACCGGCATTGTCGGTTTCAGTCGCTTTTTCACCGTGAACGTTAAACGTTGTCGTTTGGGTTTGTGTATTGTCTGGCACATTACCCGTTACAGTGCTAGTGGCTGTGCGACCCGTTTTATTCAGTGTCGTCACAAGGCCGGTATTATTGTCTGTAACCTTGACCGGATTATCAAAAACATCATAGATAGTCTCGGAGCTTTGCAAACCCGCAGGTAACTGCTTAACAACTCGACCCCATGCATCATAATGCTGCTTTGAATAAAGCCATTGATTACCCGCTGTTAGTACTTTACTGCCAATTTCTCGACCTTGTTTATCTAAAAACTTCTGGCTTAAAAGCTCTTTATTCTTATAGCTGTTAATTGCCACTGCACAGTTGTCGACATCAAATGGACACGCAGCGCGCACTGTATACTGCTGAGCACCGGTTGCAGAATAACTGCCAATTGCGCCACCAAAGTCATCATATTTGCTGTATTGGTAAACGCCATCCGTATTTTTGGACACCGTGACTTGGCCAAATTTATTACGACTAATTATGTTGGTCGTTATTATCTCTGAGGTAGATTGTGAGTCTGCCTGTGATGAAGGCTCAACAAGTGCCTTACTTTTTACATAACGACCATTTACATCATAGCTTGTCTGCGTTTTGCGCGCGGCGTTACCAGAGCAACCTTGCGTTTTTCCGCTGGTTTCTTTACTGATCACATTGCCCACTGCGTCGTAGCCGTAACTGGTTTTTAGATACGTCTCACAGTTACCTTGCGGGTTTATCACCTCCGATGTAAGCATGCCATCGAGGGCGCCGCCAGCGTGGTAAGTAAACTCACTGCTTTTAACCAACGGCGTTGACACACCGGTGCGTGTAGTTGTGACATCCACTTTATGTAAACGCCCTAACTCTAGCCAGTCATCACTGGTGTAGTAAGTATTGTTGGTTGTCACAGTCGACAACAATTGGCCACTGGTGTTGCTTATAAAGTCACTGACGCTTGCTGCATCGTATTGGCTTACCGTTATGTTTGTTACATTGGCAAACTGGTCTTGCTGGGTAATGGTGTTACTACAGTTATAACCAGAGATCCCATATTGAATAGCCCCCTCATACGATACGTCCATGCGAGCAGAACATTCACGACTATTATGTGCATACACAGCAAAATAATCTGGCACCTTGTCATTGTTGTACACACATGTGCCAGTTGCGTTGTCACAGCCATTAACATGGTATTGATAATCATTTTTTGCGTCACTTATCACTAAATTGGTGTTATCAACCGTCATGGTTTTAAGCGTGCGCGTTGGCATACCAATAAATGGAAACGCTTGGCTGTACTCTGTTCTGGTTTTAAAGGTGATCCCGTCTTTTTGGGTGGTTGTCGTCAGCGCCTCAAAGCCCAATGAGCCTCTGCCACCAAATTGAATACGGGCACCTTCATAATGGTAATCAACCGCCAAGCCAATATCTGAAGTGACATCATCAATCGTTTGCTGCGAACCCGTTGTTACCCGTTCTACTAAAAACGCACCGCCATACAAATCATCCACACGTGTATTTGACTGCTGAGCAAGTGCCTCTGTTTTGCTGTGCTCTCCTAGTGTATACAGATTAGGATCTGACGCTAAACCATACTTAATCTCGGTTTGGTTACCGTAACCTTGGGTTACCCTTTTTAGTATATTCGGTGGATCAGCTCTATATATCGCCTCCTTGACCTGTAGTTGATTGCCCATATTCAATATAAGCTCATCAACACCATCATGGTCATAATCCAAAAAGAATATATTATCAGTAACCTGAGGCCAGTCAGGTAAATTATATACAGGCCAATGATCATACAACGTGAAAGCACTTGTAGCTGGGTCCCAGTCGTATCGATACAAAGCGAATTTTATCGTTTGCTTATTAAACCCTGCTACATAAAGCTCAGTTATTCCGTCTTTATCTAGGTCTGCTTGTATTGGCGGTATATTCGTTTTTTCAGGTTTGATATCTACATTTGATGGAGATTCTAAGGTGATCTCAGTACTTTTTGTAAGGTAACTGCCGGAATACGGCTTTAAAAGTGAAAAGGCCCATTGTTTATCCTCGTTAACATAGCCAAAATCAATAATGCCATCGCCATTTATGTCCATTGGCATTAATCGGCTGTGTACAAGATTCAAGACTTTACTGTCGCCAAATTTATGCTCATCAACTCCAGAGTCGTATTGGTTGAAATGCACAAGCACAACGTCTTCTTTATCTTTAGTAGTACAGCCTGAATCTGCGCATTTTGATGTTACGACGTCCGCTAACCCGTCAAAGTTCACATCCAACAAATAAAACGGTTTGTCATCACTAGGGTATCGAATTGACACAGTCTCTTGAACGGGTGAGAAGTCCTTAAGGTCTTGAGTCCAGACTTGCTTGTAGGTGTAATAACCTTGCCCACCTGTGTAAAGCAGATCAGAAAAACCATCTCCATTAATGTCGCCAAGTCTGAGCGTATTTGCAGTGACACTACCAGCGATCCCTGAGCTGTCCCATCTACTTCCATCATAGGTGAAGTAAGCCCACTTATTGTTTGCATCACTTCTACGATTTGAAGTCCTGATCAGTAACCCTTGTCTACCATTGTCTTCTTTATCCAACGCTAACATCTCGACATTATCGGCCGTGTTGTTGGTTTCTATCAATGTACAGTTTTTTACGGATTGAGATTCAATGATACACAGCTCATGTTGCAGTGCGTTGTCGGTTTGGGCCAAGCTCACTAATGTCGGCCTACCATTACCTAGCAAGTCAACAATTGAGGTCGCTACCACTTTTTTGTTGGCAGGTGCGCTTGCTAGTGTTACTGAGGTTAAGAGCTGAGGCTGCTCAAAGCTTTGTGAATAGTCAAACTCCACTGGCTTTTTACATACTTCTAAATGGTTATTTGTGCATTCTCTGATACTTTTTAGCAACCGAGCACCATTCCCAGCCTGCTCAAACCCAAGGTCAAACCAGTTGAGTGTTTCACTCCCTTTATTGATAGAAATATAAGTCAACTCAGCTTGTGAAACCATGGCTTTATTTGCCGCTGAGTAGTCATATGCTAGGTGTCGAGCCGCGCCCTTTTTGTAGCCAAACTTAACGCTGTATTTTTCAGAACCATCTACGTTACCGCTGTATTCAATTTTACTCAGAACGGTTTCAAGATTGCCAAGAAATTTATGCTTATCGTCCCCTTTACTGTAATGATAATGAACAATATTGTGGGCTGTGCCATCACCACGTGCAGCGACTCGGTCCATACTTTGGCGAAGCAACCAACCGTGAGATGACGTACCACCTAGCTCACTGTCCGGCGAGCCGCCGTAAATACGCTTACTGCCATCTTTTCCGTATACTGCAAACTGTTTGGTACCTGATAGTGCAGGTGCCTCTACTACAACTCTAATTTGTGAGTCTAATTCACTGCGATACTCTGCGCCAACTTCACCTTCAGTTACATCATTGGAAAGAATAAGCCGACTTCCATCAAGGCAATACCTGTCGTTGCCAGCACTCCACGGTTTTATTGCCTCAAATTTACCATCGTGCAATTTTGTCTGTCGGCAACGTGTGACACTAGACCCTGCGGATAACTGCCAACCAAATGCCACTGATGACGGACCCGATTGACTGCTATAAGTTAACGCAACCTCAGGTGTAACACCTGCTATACCCGTTGGTAGTGGTAGCGGAATTGAATAGGTAGCCGCACCTTGTTCATTCACCCTAAAGCTACCGGTTGTGGTGGCTAAACTGTGATGCTGTACGAGCTGGTCTAGGCTTGGTCCTTGATAAATCGCGGCCCTGCTAGGGACAGACAGTGGATGAATTTGTCCTTGGATCGTACTGTTTGAGATCTCAATAACCTGTGTGCCAGATGGTCGAGAACACGCTCGATGAATACTGGTATGTCCATCTAACGTCACTTCTTTTTCAATACAGGCTTTGGCAAAAAACGTATGACTGCCATTGGGGTAAACTAAGCTAGTAGACGCTGTTTTATTACTCGCAGCCAACACGGTTGGCCCTGCGTTATCCGCTGGGTTATGGAGTTCGAAATAGTCAATATTTTTATGGTATGTCATGGACGCTGACAGCCTGCCAGCCTCTACTTGACTTAAAGTCAGGGTAGGTGGTGTGATCAAACCATCTCTTGGGTCATATTTATTTGTACCCAATACAGGCTCCAACCAGTCACTCACTCCATCACCGTCTGAGTCAGTTGTAAACTCACACTGACTAGGATCATGACAGATACCGTAGTAATAAAATAACGAACTTCTGACCACTGGCTTGTATCGCTCTGAAACCTCAAAAGAACGTATCAAAGTAATGATAAACTCTGTTCTTGATAAGCTCCCGTTTAGCTGACCGATCCAGTTTGCACGGCTAAGACCTGCGACCTCCTGCCTTATCACAAAAAAGATAGCGTTACTGATTGCGTCATAAAAATCGCTGCTGCTTAGGCTTTCGGGGTAGTTGCGCCTTCCTTCTTCCGATTGCAACATTGCGTCGACAACCTCTTGCAGAGTTACGTTATTGTAACGTCTCGCGTAGGTCAAAAACGACAACTCAAAGCGGCTCAATTCACGTTGTAAGATGACATAGCCAAGTCTCAACAGAGTATATGTCGCATCATGGTCGTCATTGGTCGGCACCCAGCCCGCTGGGATGTCTTTATTAAACCCGTCAAGTAATGGTGAGTCTTTCAAGTCGCCCCAACTGAGCTTATCAACCCCAGCGCTGCCGCGCTTTATTACATGCAGCTGATCCCCTGCGGTTGTGACCCAAATTTCATTATCGCCCACCAACATAGGCTTTTGAATGGTACGTGCACCTAATTTGTATACGTATTTGGTTTTACCATCTAATGCGTTAAGCGCATATAAAGCCCCATCGTCAGAGCCGTAAAATAGCGTAGCATCTGTTTGCTTTTTACCGACCAGTAACCCTTCGGCTTCTATCGCACCTTGCGTGGTGTTTTTCCATAGCTGTGTACCATTTTGGCTCCAAGCATAAATACTATGATCACGGGATCCGGCAAAAACCACGTCGGTGCCAATTCCCGCTGTTGTCACAACTGCACGAGAAGACAAAAACCCGCCCGTTGTATTACACCAACGTCGATTTTGGCCATTAAAAGCACATAATTGATTGCCCATACCCACATAGATTTGGCCACTTTGCCCTAATGTCGGTGTGTGGTTGAGGGGATCTATGACTTCGCCAATATTTTCGCCAGTGCTGTATTCAGCCATTGGGCTGTTAATAAACTTGTTTTTTACGCCAACTGAGATCCCGCCTTGGTGGTATGCACGCTCGGCTCTCTCAGGCAGCGGGAACTGTAAAGTTTGAACACCATTGGCGGCTGTTGTAAGGGACACTGTACTGGCATCGATTTGATGTGGAATTGCTGTGAGATTTTCTTGAATCGAAATCTGCCCTTGCTGATGAAAGCCAGTTCCCTGCACCTCTAAACAGCCCCCTGATGCACACATTTTAGCGAAACTAATCACTGGTGGAGCATGTTGAATAGTTAATTGGCTCCCTTTGATACACCGCTTTGATTCATCGGCAATATTCACATTACACGAGCTAATCATGTATGTTACGTTATGCGTTATCGCAGGGTTCAGGATCTGAAAAGACGTATCTTTAGAATTGGATAACAGCGTTTGCCATACATCAACTGCGATTTCTTTTTCTAACTTAAACCTTACATAGCTACTGCTTTGGTCTTCAGACTTCCAAGACAAGGTATAAGGGCCACTTGGCATGTCGTTCATGTCGTTGAATACAGGCTTTAATGGCAGGCCACCTGCATTGTTATTGGTGTAGGTCGCACAATGGTCTTTGATGCTATTGTAGCTTTTACTGCTCGACAATTCTCCATTAAGCGCTACAGCACAATAAGTAAAGGTTTGGTTAAACGTATTTGAAGCTTTTTGTACAGACTTTGTAATTGTCAGGTTATCACTACTAAAGTGAATATCCCGTAACGGAGTCCATTGCTGCGCATCATTCAGGTCATTACCTGTATTCTCGCTTGCGCGCTCAAACACTTCGTATTTGTCAGCGAAGTTTACTGGCGGTATAGTGATGGTAAAATGCCCAGGCGCGTCTGCACTAGGTATAATATTGAGTGTAGGTGTAGCGGGTATTACTGATTCTAGTAAAAAAAAGTAATCATTCGCACTTTCATATGTCGTCTCTGTGTCACTAATATTAGCACGCCCATTGCCAGGCTTTATTTCAGCTCGCACGCGAAACAGTTGTCTGTCACCCAATTTATTTCCGGGTTTCCAGTTAAGCACCACAACTTTTGCACGACCCACATCAGGTATAGTACCTTGCTCAACTGCACTGGCCACAACAACGTCAGAGTTACCTGAAGTGTACAATTCAACTGAAGCGATATCTAATCCAACGTGAGATCTATGCAAAGCACCAATTGTGACATGGAGCTGATATGTTTGATTTCTTAAATGGACATCTTCTTCACTGGGAACTTTCGACAACCCGATTCCGATCGGCTTATAAACTGAGAACCCTACAGTGCTTGACACCCATTCATCTACATCATTGTCCTTGACTAAAATTACTACTGTATAGTCGGTGGTACTAGCCCCCACAGCTGGTGCTGAAAATTTAACTGAGTAATTGCCGTTTATTGGGTTTACGTCAGCCAAATTGATTTGATGATTGTCACCACAGCTGCTGATGTCAGACTGGTTACCCGATACAATACAAACATTGACTTTATCTTTATCTACCCCACGACCTGCGTCCATGGCTTTAAAGCTCAAGGTTACGCTCTCATCACCTGTCACCAAAGTGCTGGATAAATTAGTCTCAGTAATATTCGGCAAAGACGGTGTTTTAATACGAATTGTATTTGATGTGCCATCACCGGAAGTTGCGGTAAATGTCGTATCTTCAGTAACTGGAAAGGTTTTATAACAGGAGGTTTGTTGTTTATGCTTTCCATCAAAACATGGGAATTCTTCGGATATACCGGGTAAACTACCCTTACCAGCAGCGCCCCCGTTTATTGATGCACTTATTGGCCAGTTTGATAACTGAGTATCCGGGTCATTAATACTGACCACCGCATGTACTTCTGTTCCGATACTTACTACGGTGTTGTTAGCGAGCTCATCGCCATTTGTATTATAGATTTTTAAGGCGACTTGGGTTGGGGTGTCAACCTCTTTTGCGGGGTCTACCGTGATGGATTTTGACTCTACTTCATCAATGATATTTGTTGCTACGAAATTAAAATATCTTGGGTTTTCATAGCCAACAGTCAGGGGGATAGTTTGATTTGAGCTATCGCTTGGATCAAAGTCACGGCGAAATCCGCCACTATTACATGCACCCAAACTATTGCTTTCGCACACATAAAACGATTTAAGTGGATTGACTGGGTCCGTCGCGCGGGCAGTCAATGTAACTCTCGTTGCATCATTGACGTCTGGCGTTTGTCCAACAGAGATTCTAGGTGTCGAGTGCTCTACTACAAATAGCGTTTTTCTACATGTAACCATCCCTTGTTCTATGCTCGGAAACGAATGAACAGACACAAAATCATATTGGCCTACATCAAATCTAAGGTTCACCTCATAACCGTGATTGGGGTTGGGTCCGATAACTTGAGATTTTCCCCCATTTGTCATGGTGATCACGGTTTTTGTTGACAACATCTGTGGATTTGCCAGTTTTATCGTAAAATTCTGTGGCCCGTTTGTGAGCACTACTGTTTCAGGTTCTTTGATACAGAATCGCGCTTTACTTTCGGCAGCTGCTTGGCCCACAAAGCCAACACATATCAATAAATAGATACACAAAGTAATAAATTTACTCATGCTGACCTCCTGTCTGTTTGCTGTCATCAAGCACTGTGGCTGTCCACTCAACTTCAAACATATTGTCGTTATTTACCGACTGCTCATTAAATTCAGCCACCTCCATCTTAGACGGCGCTCGCAATGGCACTGCTACAGAAAAAAGCATTGGCGGGTCAATCGGTCCAACAATGGGACCACCTGGATCGCCTCCAGGATCACCACCCGGATCGCCGGGGTTAATAGGCTCTGAACCACCGCCACCACTGCTGTTTGAAAACTTAATAGAGGTTAATTTGGTCTCTTGTGAATTAACATCTTGATATTGGAAATAAACACGGCCTTCTCTGCGATTGATAGCCGGGGTGGCAATAATTGACTGATCCAACATAGACACAGGTAAGTTCGATGTTTTACGCAATTCCACCAGTCTTGGCGCATACTCAAGTACTAGCCCTTTGTGGCTAACAAAAATAATGCTACTGCCAACGACGCGAGGCCCGTAGTACAAATCCATAGCAAGTGCACCTGCTATCACTGCATCGGTTGTTGTTTTACAGGATTTACGAGTCGAGTAGTTGACATTTAACGAGCAAACATCTCCTGAGCCATCAATTTTACTGACACCAAAATATAAGTTGCCCTGTTCGACTAAAGGTTTATTGACGACTTTACCACCCAAAGGAATTGACCATACTAGTTCAGGGCTTGCTTTTGAGTAATCAACTTTATGCAGATTATTTGCTTTGTCGGCGACAAATAAATAGCGGTTACTACCTTTAACCAAAGTGCGTGGAATAATATCTATGCCCAAGTTACGCAGTGGCATTAAAAACCCACTGTCGTTAATGGGTGCCTCAATTTTGGCATGTTTATATAATAGGGTTCGCGATCGTGTTCTTACACTGCCCACACCCACAGTTTGAACTGTATATTCGGTGCTTTCGTTTATGCGTACAGGTACACTTCCACTTGTTGGTAAGTTAGTTAAATAAGTTTCACCATTTTTTAAAAGATTGACGGTATGAGCGCCGCTGCTTTTCCAGCGTATTGTTGCAGACTCCCAAGGGTAAACCGCGCCTTTACTATAAGAAAACTCTTCAATCGCATGTAGATAAATTGACGCGTGTATACGATCCGCAATAATGCCGTCAGCACAGCCAAATTGATTACAGGGTACGACTAAATAACGCACATCCGATCTGGGGTTTGGAATGGTAATTGAGTTCGAATAGGATTTGTATTCTGGGATAAAAATATTTCCAACACCACTAAACTGGCTGGCTTCGCTCATTGGTCCTTGACCAAATCGGGCTTGATAAACTGTATCACCTGGATATGCCTTAACGACATACTCAGTTGCACCCTCAACTTTTGTCCAAGATATTTTATCTTTTTCACCTTTTACGTGAAATGCTAATTCATTATCAGCTATCCGGGGTTTTTGGGATGAAAACCCCAAACACGAAAAACTAATAAAAGAAAGCAGCACAATATTTGCACACTTAAACTTTAACAACTTTCATTTCTCCTTTTAATAAAAGCTGCGAGAAATTAACACAAGCACACATATTTAAAAAATAAAAATCACATAAAAAACCAAAAATGAATATAATTATATTTATTGAGTCAAAATTAACGCAAAATCAGTAATAAAGTAGTAAATCACAATGCTAATTTTAATTCGCCTCCTATAGTAAAACTTCATTTAGTTGTTATGTTAAAATTTAGTATCTAATAGACTCTTGCTCGAAAACAAAAGTTAAAAACGCCTATTTCAACGGAAAATATAATAAGGCTTTCCACACTTTATCTCGTCAATAACCTTTACCCATCACTTGTTGTCACAATGCAGGTTTCTGGTGGTATGACAGCAACTTTTGCCTGCTCCCCCTATCTAAACACAAGATAAATTCGTATTTTAACATTTATTGTGAATTTAATTGTGCAAAAACCTATCAATAAACCTAATTACGCTGAAAAGTTGTTTATGTTGATCACTAAAATTGATTTATCAATTCAATAGAGATTCAACCTATGACTTATGAACTACTTTACGCACTGAGCTTATTTGCTTTTGTATCGTCAATCACACCGGGACCAAACAACTTGATATTACTCAGCTCAGGTTTAACGTTTGGAGCAAGGCGTTGTATTAGCTTACTTTTAGGAATAAACCTTGGCTTTACTGCGATGATATTGCTCGTTGGTGCGGGGATCGGTGAGCTGTTTACACGTTTTGTTATGCTGCATGACGTTTTAAAATGGCTTAGTGCAGCATACATACTATACCTTGCATTTAAAGTTGCCAGCGCAACACCGTTTGAATTTGAGTCACATTCTACTGGGCAACCTATGACCTTTTTTGAAGCCGTGATGTTTCAATGGATCAACCCTAAAGCTTGGTCAATGTCACTGTCTGCTATTACTATTTATACGCCTTCAACACACTTTAGCTCAGTTGTGTTGGTTGCAGTGGTTTTTAGTTTAATCAATTTGCCGTGTATTTTATCTTGGTTATTGGTGGGTACTAAGCTCTCCAAATTAATAAAACACCCAAAATACTTTAGAGCACTCAATCTCGTACTCGCTTTCGTATTGGTAGCGTCGATTGTGCCAACATTTGTTCCTCTGGATTGAGTTGGAATAGTTTATTATTCCAACAAACAACCATTTACAATTAAAACCAATTTAAATAACATTTGATTGATTTTTAAAATCAATCATAGAAATTAATTAAGGCAGGACTCTTATGAAATTAAAACTAGTAAAAAAGAACTATAAGCAACTGAGTAAAAATGCGAAAACAGTTGGTAAAGGCGCAACACCTATGGTCGCTGGTGGATTTACGAATGATTGGGTATCAACAGTGTGTACCGACCCAAATGTTACTCAGCGCTGCAATAGTGTGAGAGAGAGAACCTGCAATACTTGTAACACGGTAATGTGTTAATCGTAGTTTTAACATATTAAAGGGGCCGCTTTGCCCCTTTTTAAAAAAGTATTATGCCGTTGTTAACACGACAGACACCATTAAAAATACGAATGAAGCAACTAAATAAGTAATAATACCGACAGGTTTTTTGAAAAACTCGGGCACTTCAGGCCATATCTTTTCTTCTGCGGTCACGTGTTTATAATAGTCATAACATGCAAATTGTGCACAGACAGCATGTGGCACAACCCAAAAAACAATTGCCGGAAATGTAAAGCCAAGTATGCCTTCAAGTACTGTGAGTAAGCTGTTGAATACCCAAATACTCGCGAACATAAACCCAGCTTTCATCCACATTTTTTTGAACAAATAATAAAGAGGCCCAAAGAAAAACACAAAGAAATTAAGTGAAATGCTGATTCTTTCCGAAGCTGATAAACCTCTATATTCTGGCGTTTTCATAATCGAAAACATAGATTGAGAATCTGCACCAAGCTTTTTCAGCAGTTTAAATCTTTTCAGCCATTTTTTAGATAATTGATATTGCTCAAATTCTGAAGAAGCATCCAACTGTTGCTCTGCAACTTCTGGATTAGTTGACTCTGTATTTGTTGATTCATTCATTATTGTAATCCCTATTATATTTTGTTTGCGTCGACAGCACACAAAAGAAACGAGTTAGCCAACACTAACGCGCGCGCAATTCCTTTTGCTTTTATAAATCTGACATTAACAGCTAAGCGTATTTAACGAATATATTTTACACATATGGCTTTATACTAAGCCTGTTAGAACTGTACATAATCAAAGCATGATTTAATTAATAATCGAACGATTTGGAAAAACAATATAAAAATCAGAGTGCTTTTAGAAAAAACTAAATGCTACCAACAAAAAATGCACACGCTTTTAAAGGTGTGCACTTTTTATATTTATTGGATTTTTAGGGTATTTATGAACGCTTTTGCTCATCAACCCACGCATTAACACGTCTTTCAAGAATGGACAATGGCATTGCACCACCACCTAATACCGTGTCGTGGAACCCTCTTATGTCAAATTTGTTTCCTAGTTCACGCTTGGCATTTTCACGCAGCTCTAAGATCTTAATCATTCCTACTTTATATGATGTAGCCTGACCTGGCATGATCATATACCTGCGAATTTCAGAGCGAACAGCCGTTTCTTGAATTGGCACGTTCGATTTAAAATAAGACACTGCCTTTTCTTCAGACCACCCTTTCGCGTGAATACCCGTATCAACCACCAGCCTCACCGCGCGCCACATTTCATTTGATAAGCGTCCAAAGTCACTGTACGGATCTTGGTACGCACCCATTTCTTTTGCGAGTTGCTCAGAGTACAAACCCCACCCTTCAGAGTAAGCAGTAAAGTGCGCTTTTGTTCTAAACTCAGGGATCCCTTCAAGCTCTTGGGCAATTGACAATTGCATATGATGCCCCGGGTTACCTTCATGGTACGCGATTGACTCCATTGTGTTTTTCGGCATACTCGTCATATCAATTAAGTGTGCATAGTATACACCCGGACGAGAGCCATCTTTTGTGCCTGGCATGTAGTGCTGAGCTGCACCCGGGCGTTCGCGGAACGACTCAACGCGTTTAACCACCAATTCTGATTTTGGTAAAATACCAAAATACGCCGGCAGCTTTTCATTAATGTCATCTAGGTACGCGATTGAATCGTCAATGTACCCTTGTCTTCCTGTATCGTTGTTTTCATAGAAGAACTGCGGATCATTACGGAAAAACTCAAAAAACTCTTCCAATGACCCTTTAAATCCGACCTGCTTGACGATTTTTAGCATCTCGCTTTGTAAACGAGCGACTTCATCAAGGCCTATTTGGTGAATTTGATCCGAGGTTAAGCTTGTTGAAGTCTGATTGGCAAGTCTGTAGTTATAAAACGCTTTACCATTTGGTTGATCGCCAACACCATAACCATCTTGTTGTTTTAGATTTGCCATGTCTTTTTCAAACCAATCAATTAAGTTTGAATAGCTCTTATTAAACACGCCTGTCAGTGCCGATCTAGTCTCATCTAATACTTTGTCCGCTTCAGCCTGTGTGATTTTTTTATCATCAACCAGCTTTTGAACTTTTTTCTTCGCATCTGCCCACAATGGCGCATCATTTTCGCTGTCAGAGAAAGGAGCACCCGTTATGATGTTTTTTGACTGCGTTATCACACCTTCATAAGAAAACTTAGGTGGCCTTACGCCCTTTTTGGCTTTATCCTGAGCTTGCTCAAGAAGCTCCTCGAGTGCTTCAGAACCCTTTACTAAGCGGCTATTATAAGCGTGCATGTCTGCCAAAGTATCAACTTTATGGAAGTTAATCATAAATTGAGCAAACCAAGACTGGATCCCAAACATATGATTGAATACATACTCGTTCTCAGAAAACTTAAAATCTAGCTTTTCTTGCTCATAATCATAAATCCATAAGTCGTATGATATCTTCGCTTCAGCGTCTAATTTACTGTAGTCAAATTGCGACCTTAGCTCGGCAACCGTGCCTGCTAGCCAAGTTAAATTGCGTTTAGCAGCCTTCAATGATACATCGTCAATTTCGTCGTATTTATCCTTGCGACCATAAACAGTCATGGTCATTGGGCTCATTTGTAATTGTTGTTCGTATTTGTCTGCAAACCACGCATTTAATCTTTGCGACTCTGTTTCTACGCTTGCTTGTATGCTTTTTGGGGCCTGTGTAGCTGATGGGTTAGCCTGTGAACTAACATTACTTGCTTGGCATCCAGCCAAAATAGCGGCAACTGAAATCGCGAGAATTGATTTGTACATTATTAGTCTCTCCTGGAACTTTTTCAGATACACTAAAGAAAAACCTTCGGTAGGCCAACAAATTACACATGTAATTTGTAACGAAAAGTGAAAGTAGTTACAAAAATCACGCAACTAAGTGCAAAGTACTAATGACAGCGAGCGCAGCGAGTTCATTTACTTTGCGCAAGGTGAAATGAGCAAGTTTATCAGCCGCTAAGGTTGTCACACCTAAAACCAACACTGCGTCAATAAACATGGATTGCGGGGCAAGCCCACAATGACAGGTATTAAGCGTCAAAGCTTTTCCTCCCCCTCGTCTCCCTGAACTCGTTTCAGGGTCCAAAGTGCAAAAGAAACCGACAGCGAACGCAGTGAGCGCGGTTCTTTTGCGCAAGGTGAAGTAAGTGCAAAGTGTTAATGACAGCGAGCGCAGGGAGTTCAGGACGACAACCTTAAAAATGCGAATATCCTCAGCATCAACATGGATTGCGGGGCAAGCCCACAATGACAGGTATTGAACGTGGCAGCATTCCCCTCCCTCGTCACCCTGAACTCGTTTCAGGTCCATAGTGCAAAAGAAACCGACTGCAACCCCAGTGAGTACGGTTCTTTTGCGCAAGGTGAAATGAGCTAGTTTAACAGCCGCTAAGGCTGTCACCTCTAAAACAACACTGCGTCAATAAACATGGATTGCGGGGCAAGCCCACAATGACAGGTATTAAGCGTCAAAGCTTTTCCTCCCCCTCGTCACCCTGAACTCGTTTCAGGGTCCAAAGTGCAAAGTATTAATGACAGCGAGCGCAGCGAGTTCAGGACGACAACCTTAAAAATGCGAATATCCTAAGCATCAACATGGATTGCGGGGCAAGCCCACAATGACGGGGATTAAACGCCAAAGCTTTTCCTCCCCCTCGTCACCCTGAACTCGTTTCAGGGTCCAAAGTGCAAAGTACTAATGACAGCGAGCGCAGCGAGTTCAGGACGACAACCTTAAAAATGCGAATATCCTCAGCATCAACATGGATTGCGGGCAAGCTCACAACGACGGGCATTAAACGCCAAAGCTTTTCCTACCGCTGTTTCATTAATGCAACAGCTAGACCTGAACTAACAAAGGTGACGCCAGCGGAAATGTTTAAACCCTGCAACACTTTTGGTCGATTTTTTAGGATGTTTTTAAGTTGAGTTGAAAATATCCCCATCAGTGCAAAACCAATACTTGTGAGTAACGCAAACCAAATGCCGTATCCCAGCATTTGAAGAGACACACTACCAAGCGCTGGATTGACAAACTGAGGGACGAATGCGAGCACAAATATGCCGGGCTTGGGATTTAATGCAGCAGATAAAAAGCCTGTCGCAAAAATTGAACTTAATGGTTTGGCTTTAACAGGCTCAATAGCAATCAAGTTTTGATTACGAATTACTTTTATGCCCAACCAAATGAGATAACTCGCACCAATAAATTTTACGACATAAAAAGCAAGGGTAGATGTTTGCAGCAATAGCGTGAGGCCAGCTGTTGCCGCAAAAACATGAAATAAGATCCCAACACCAGACGCCCAAGCAGAAACACAGGCTGCGAGTTTACCTTGGCTAACGCCTCTAGCAATGGCTAAAATATTATCTGGGCCCGGTGAGATAACTAATAAAATACACGCTGATGTATAGGCAAGAAAAACGTCAATGGGAAACATAGAAAACCTCCTTGGTTGTACAGTGTACATTAGAGGCTGATGTATATATTTAGTTCATATTTACTTTGACATTATCAACTTGATTAAAATTCGAGCAAGACAATTATAAATGTAGCAGGATTGCATTTTGCTCACTTTTACGCATTTTTTTAACCACCAGTAAATAGGAGTTGTCAATCATTCGCTCTATTTCACCTTTGGGCACTGTACCGTCTAAAATAATCGTATTCCAATGCTGTTTGTTCATATGGTAGCCCGGTATCACCGCATCAAAAATATCTCTAAGCATCAAGGCTTCGTGCGGATCACACTTTAAGTTTAACCACCATGTCGTGCTTTGAGACTGAGTTCCACGCATTTTTTCAGGGGAAAGCGTAGCAAACATTTTGCCTTTAACTTTATATACGTCCACCCCTTCACCAAAAGGTTGGCTTACACCACTAAAAGGCTTTGCCATTAAATAATCATGAACGGTGCGCTGCTGAGACATGTTTCATTCCTTAGTGACAAATCGGATCTGGGCAACGTCAAGTAATACCACCAACACAGAGTCCTGATTAAATAGTTGAGCGTACTGTTTGCCTAATTGGTTGGCCGCTTCAATATCCGCTGCTGACGCGTTATATATTGTAATGACCTTAGCATGTTCCTTTTTTCCTTTATAGTAGCCAACCGAATCAGTAACGCTAAACCCGGTAAATGTATTTGCCACTTGATTTGACTCAAATTGCTGCCACTGCTGGGGTGTAACTTCACCGCCTGTCGGAATTGATAAACCAAAATACATTTTAATGCCGGTACTTTGGGTGTGATTGGCGGCTGGTTGAGAAGCTTCTACATGAATTGATTTGGCGGGGCTCACACATCCTGACAGCACAATGAAACAAACTAGTCCTATGACGCTTTTGTAATTCACCTCATACTCCTTTTGAGTTTATATTTTTAAGAGTCGTTTAAGCTTTTAAAACCATAATCGACGTTCAAACTAAACGCCAACCTAACTACATCGACGCCAAAAGCAGCATAAACATGCTGCTTCGATGTTTGTTACATGCCATTAAGCATGCAATTTAAGGTATTTCTTCACCTTTTTCATCGCCATTTTTTGCTTTAGAGGCGATAAATAGTCGATAAATAAATTGCCATGAAGGTGATCTATCTCATGCTGCATGACAATCGCTAAAAACTCATCACTTTGAACTTCAATTGGATTGCCGTCGCGGTCTTGCGCTTTTACAGTAACCGAAGTGAAACGCTCAACTTCAGCGAAGTAGTCAGGTACAGACAAACAGCCCTCTTGGCCTTTTTCTTTGTTTTTACCTTCAAATACTTCTGGGTTTACCAAAATCAATGGATCGTTTCGATCATCTGAAATATCGATCACCACAACAGCTTCTTCTCGACCAACTTGTGTCGCAGCAAGCCCAATTCCGTTGCTTGTCGCGTACATGGTCTCTAGCAAATCGTCAATTAACGTCTGAATAGATGCAACATCTTCTACCTTTTTTGCTTTTATTTTTAATCTTGGATCTGGTGCAGTTAAAATTTCTAAAACAGCCATAATTAGTTTAATTACTCGTTTAAATATTTTGAAAATCAACAGGCAAACCGCCATGTTGTAAAAATGAGGGTCAATATGCACGGAACAATGAAGTGCTTTAGTGCTGGGGGATCAAGCCAGCGCCCGTCAAGTTATCGTAATCCAATAACAAATGCAACCAAGCTGACGGGGCTGCAAAAACAACTAAGGCCAGGCACTGTATGCCCTGTTATACGTTCAGAGCAGCTTATCAGCGTAGGCAAACACTGAGGGGGCTCCACCGGTATGCCAAAACAAAACTTGTTGACCACTGACCAACTTACCTGAGCCTATTTTATCCAGCATTGCTGCAAATGCCCTCCCAGTATAAACAGGGTCTAATAGTATCCCTTCGGTTTTTGCTAACAGTTGAATCGCTGACTTTTCTCGCTCATTCAATATTCCATAACCAGCGCCAAGATAACCATCATCCAATATCACGTCTTCTTGGTTAAATACTTGGCTTAAATTAAGCGCGTCTGATGTTGAATTTGCCAGCGCCAATACACTTTGCTTAAATTCTCCAGCGCTCGATTCAGCTTTATCAATTTGAATCCCTGTGAGCATATATTGATGTTCCAGTATAGACCTTGCAATCATCAGCCCAGCATGAGTACCGCCAGAGCTGGATGCGAAAAACACCTGACTTAGTGTGTCCGTGTCTATTTGCGTAGCCAGCTCAAGGCCCGCTTCAACAAACCCAATCGCCCCAAGTTCATTTGAGCCGCCGTATGGGATCACATAAGGTTTGCGACCTTGAGATTTCAAGTCTTCAATAAGGCGAGGAATATCTTCCCCTTTGCGGTTGTCTTTACAGTAATGGAGCTGGGCACCAAATAAGGTATCGAGTAGTAGGTTACCAGTTGCCTCATCTGGTTTGTCGCCACCTAACAATAAATGGCATGACATATTGAGTTTTGCCGCCGCTGCAGCTGTTTGCCTGCAATGATTCGATTGTTGCGCCCCCGCGGTTACGACGGTGTCACACCCTTTGGCTAACGCATCACCAAGAATATATTCTAGCTTTCTGGTTTTATTCCCTCCCAATGCTAGGCCTGTTAAGTCGTCACGTTTCATTAAAATCTCTGGGCCACCTAAATGGCGAGACAAATTAGTGAGCTTAACAACGGGTGTTGGGAAAAAACCCAGTTCAACTTTTGGGAAATCTTGCAAAATTTTTCGATTGTCCATAACCATATCCAACTAAATAAACTGTTGCCAGTCTACCTAGATTGCGAGTCTTTACAATAAATTACTGCTACCAGCTTTTAATCTCTTCACATGGCGACAAACTTAGATATACGTTCACCACACTCGACAACACCAATAACTTTGCATACCAGTTAAAAATATACTTCGTATCTTCGTCCTACTCATAACAAAACAAAGGAGTTAATTTATGAAGCATATTGCTTTTGCACTACTGTGCGTATTGAGCTTGTTTGCTCAAGCCTCTTACCTTGACTACAAATATGAGCATCTACCTACCGAGCATACAATCCAGTCAGCTGTTTTGGGTGAAGCGCGAAAAGTCTGGGTTATTCTACCGGAAGACTACCACGCACCAGAAAATAGTGAAAAGCAATACCCTGTTGTTTACACCACCGATGGCGAAAACTTGCAGTACTTAACGGGCCACAATATGTGGTTTTTGCAGCGCTCCAACATGTTACCGCAAGCCATTTTAGTAGCGATCAATACTCGCCACCACAGAGTTCGAGATTTAACACCAACGGTACCAAAAAATAGCCCCACACCTGAGGCTTCTGGACAAAGCCAGAATCTTAAAACCTTTATTAAAAACGAAGTGATCCCATTTGTAGATAACACATACAGAACCGATGAATTTAGAGTACTCTCTGGCCACTCTTTAGGCGGGTTATTTACTATCACCAGTTTGTTATCGGAGCAACTACAGCCGCTATTCAAAGGCTATGTCGCAATTGATCCGTCTCTGTGGTGGGATAACAGCATAGTTGCGAAATGGATTGATGACGCACAGGACTCTCTCGATGAAAAAGCACTTTCAGTGTATATAGTTGCGGCTCATGAAGAAAATATCCCACCTGAGCATCAAGCGCTATACCTAGCGCATATCAAAGCCATTGACGACACCGCAAATCACCTAATTGATACTGACACAACGACAATCCGCTACGACATTACTCATGACGAAAATCACCGCTCAGTACTGCACATTGGCGTATTTCGTGGCTTAAGAGAAGTATTTAAATGCTACCCGACAGTATGCCCAAAAGAAAACGAGGAAGACTTTAGTAACGACTAAGTCTCAGCGTCAATCTGGAGGTGCCCCTTGCACCTCTTTTCTTTTGCTGGGTGATTTTTTAGGCGCAAGACTAAACGATAAACTCTGCATGCTGTTTGCCTTCACCACCAATATGCTCCCAACTCGCTTTACAGCTTACCCATAAATGGTGCGCCACTTTAGCATTTTCCAAATCGGTGTTTGAGATCAGACCTACTGGTACATACATACGCTGTTCGTCGTTTTTACCAGGTAAATTCGACCCACACTCAGTACAAAAGCGACACAGCCAATCATGGTTTGGTTTGTGCCATGTTTTAATAAATTCCTGACCACATAACCAAACAAAATCATTGTTATTAACAACAGCCACCGAAACACCATTGCCACCACCGGCCTTACGGCAAATAGAACAATGACAAATATAAATATGCTCAATAGGCGAACGCACTTCAAACTGCACAGCTTTGCAGTTACAGCTACCCTTTGCCAATTTTATCCCCTTCAAACAGCTATGTTTAACTCATTGTTTCTATTGTAAGAACAATTATATCCTGATCGCAAGGTGATAAAACACAGATGACTTAGCGAACACAAGATTCCTTTTCTAAACTTAGTGCATCAAATTAATCAAGGCACTGAACTATGGCTTTTAGCACAGGGCTTTTAATCCTCTTATTTGTGATTTTTGCGCTTTTTATTGGTGCGTTTGTCAGACATATTTTAAAGGGGACACAAGTCCCCTACACCGTGGCTCTATTACTTTTGGGCATAGCTATCGGTCTGCTGCAACGCGGCGAGCTCTTCGATGCATATGCACCTGAGTTTGGTCACAGCCTCGCCTTAGTCGCTGAAATAGATTCTCATTTATTTTTATATCTTTTTTTGCCAACCTTGATATTTGAAAGTGCCTTTGCAATGGAGGTGCACCTGTTCAGACGCATGTTTACTCAAATAGCCATATTGGCAGTGCCCGGACTCATGCTGGCGATTTGGTTAACCGCAGAGCTGATTTTTGCCATCGTGCCTGATGGCTGGGGATGGAGCTGGGCCATTTGTTTAATGTTTGGCGCTTTGATCAGTGCAACAGATCCCGTTGCCGTTGTTGCGCTACTCAAAGAAGTCAGCTCTCGAAAACGACTTGAAACGTTAATTGAGGGAGAATCTTTACTCAACGATGGTACAGCTATCGTCTTCTTTTCGTTATTTTTTGCCTGGGTTACTGCCATGTACAGTGGGGATGCAGCGGCGGGTCTCTCCTCTCCTTTGCACGTCACCCTAGAGTTTTTGCAAGTTGTATTGGTTGGCTTGATCATTGGAGTGATCGTCGGCGGCCTGTGCATCATGTGGATTGAACACGTATTCAACGACCCCATGATAGAGATCTCGCTAACCATAGCTGCTGCTTACTCAGTATTTTTTATCGCTGAAAACTTTCACGTATCAGGAGTAGTTGCGGTAGTAACGCTCGCCATTATGTTTGCCAGTATCGGTAGAACACGTATTAGCCCAGAAGTGGCCGGATTTTTACATCATTTTTGGGAAATGATGGCCCATATGGCCAACACGCTTATCTTTTTATTGGTAGGCATTTTAGTCGCAATTCGAGTGCCTTTAAATGACGTGCAAGCGTGGCAAATGCTGTTGTTTTTATACGTGGGCATTTTGCTTATCCGCGCAGCCTCAATTACTGTATTTATGCCGGCTTTAACCAGATTAGGAATTGGCATTAACTTTCCCAAAGCGGCTGTATTATGTTGGGGAGGATTGCGAGGCGCGGTATCTTTGGCTTTGGCATTGGCCGTAGTTGCAAGTGATGTGATCCCGAAAGAAATTGGTGATCGGGTGTTGTTTTTATGCGCAGGCATTGTGGTATTAACGATATTGGTGAACGGTTCTACTATGGGTACATTATTAAAGCTGCTGGGTTTAAACTCGCTGCCACCAGCAAAACAAGCAACAGTCGATAAAGCACAAGCAAAAATAAGCAATGAACTTCATGACATGTTACCTGTGATGATGACCAACCCTTTTTTACAAGGTGCAGACTGGGAAACCGTTAAACAAAAGTCTAAATTACAAACGCTTGATGAACTTGAGTCCGACGCCAATATCACAGACGATGAGCTGAACACAGCCTATAAAAGGCGGCTACTTGAAACGGAACGAAAACACTACTGGACACAGTTTGAACAGGGCATGTTGAGTAAACAAGCAACCAGTAAATTGGTTGAGGCAGTGGAAGCAGCCTTAGATGGAGAGCCGACCATTAGCCCTAGAACGCGCATTTACACAGTGTGGCAAACGCCAAAATGGTTGCGGCCACTTAGACAATACACTTGGCTAAACAAACTGCTACTCAAATTTTATTTCAATAAACTGGCCTTAGGCTATGACATTGCTCGCGGGTTTATGCATGCACAAGAGGCTTTGCAAAGCCACATTCAAGCTTTAGCACCTAGCCAAATGGCGGCAGACGCCGTGAAGAAAGCGGTCAATGACAATAAATCACGAACACTTGAACGCATGAATGAATTACACGAGAGTTTTCCTGAAATTATTCAATCATTACAAACACAGGCTGCCACAAGGTTACTGCTCAATAGAGAGCGTGCAGTGATCAATGCGCAGTTAAAGCAAGCGGTTTTAGACAAACCTGAGGCACAGCGCTTGCTGTGTAGCGTAGAAGATAAAATGGCCAGCTTACAAAATGAGTCAATTTTTAAGTCAACGCAGGAACAACAATTTACCAACGACATTCCCTGGGCTAAAAATTTACCACTTGAGACTCGAGAGAAGCTCTCGTCGTATGTTGAACACAGCGTTTATGAGGCGGAGCATCTCATTTGTAGTGCAAATAATCCCCTCAATAAAATTGGCATTATTAGCCGAGGCAGCGTGAAAGAACAATGGTTAATGGTGACAGAAGAAGGGAAAAAACACACTTGCACCAGTAAAGGGCCTGGCGAGTCAATCGCGTTAATGACCCTGCTTACTGGAACAAGTAAAACAGAATGTGTCAGCGAAACCCCTTGTGATGTGATGTGGCTCCCCTGTGACAAACTCAAGCAGCTTATGCAGCAAGATAGCCAGCTCACACAGGTAGTTTGCAAACTAATGCAGGATTATTCGGTATGAGTTACTGAATTTTTGTACTTTATGGTTCGTTTTTTACTTCGCGGATCAACTGCGCCACCGTATGTTGGCTATAAACTTTAATGCCATTGGCCATCAATAAATGTGCTGTCACACCGGCACCAGGTATCTTCTTTCCACTAAAGGTGCCATCGTAAATTTGTTGACTGCCACATGAAGGGCTACCTTCGGCCAAAATCGCATATTTGATCCCATGCTGCTGACAGAGCGAAAGCGCTTGGCGTGCACCTGTTAAAAACGCATCGGTTACATCAACACCATCATCACCTAAAACACTTGCATTGTGGCTTAACACATCATGTCCATACCCACCGACAATCTCAGCTGGCGCCCTTGGAATTGGCAATCCAGCCGATACTTCTGGGCAAAACACTGAAAGTTCAACGTTCAGTTCCAACCACCCTTTGTCTGACTTATCCAAAGACAAGCTACTGCCGTTGTATCGCACTTTATTACCTACCAAACATGCACTTACAAATACTTTTTGCATTCGTACTCCACTTGCAAAAACCTAGTTCAAGGCAAGTTTAACGCAATCAAACAAGAAAGTGATCACCGTACAGCTATCTGGCTTAAGTTTATGCTCAATTGTGTTTAATTAGATTGCACCATTGAATTCACTTTAGTGTAGTTAACCTACTCTAAAGGTGTTTATATTCTAAATTATTAATATATTTATTATAAAATTCTCTAATTAAGATCTTTTAAAGATTTTATATGCACTAATATCCCTGCTTTGCATACGTATTCAATGGATTGTTCCCGAAAGCCCCTTATATTGTAAAACTCATGTAAATGAGAGGCACAATAATGAAAAATATAATTTTACCAATCGTGGCAAGTGTTTCGGTACTTGCATCAAACTACACCTACGCTGCGCCCAGTAACACAGGTGCACCAACCACATTTGTTCACCTTTTTGAGTGGTCTTGGCCTGATGTAGCCAAAGAATGTGAAACTTTTTTAGGGCCACAGGGATATGCTGCGGTTCAGGTTTCGCCACCAAGTGAACATATTACCGGAAACCAGTGGTGGACAAGATATCAACCTGTTAGCTATCAATTAGTTAGCAGAGGTGGCAACAGAGCGGCTTTTATCGATATGGTGTCACGCTGTAAAGCCGTTGGTGTCGATATTTATGTAGATGCTGTAATTAACCATATGGCACATGGTAGTGGCACGGGCGTCGCAGGTAGCCAATTCGGTAACAAGCAATATCCGATTTACAGCCCGAATGACTTTCACTCAACTTGCGCAATAAACCCTGCTGATTATGGCAATAACCCATGGCGTGTCCAGCACTGCGAGTTGGTAGGTCTTCACGACTTAGACACAGACGCACCGTATGTTCAGACGCAGCTGGCTAACTATCTAAACGACCTTTTAAATATTGGGGTTGCAGGTTTTAGATTGGACGCGAGCAAACATATGCCCGCATCAGACATAGGTGATGTGCTTGCAAAATTAAACCAGCAGTCGGTGGTATTTCAAGAAGTGATCGACCAAGGCGGTGAAGCTGTTCAAGCATCAGAATATTTCCAAAATGGTTTGGTAACAGAGTTTAAATACAGCATCAAACTTAGCGAAACGTTTAGAACCGGAAAGCTTGCTTGGCTTAAGTCTTTTGGAGAGCAATGGGGTTTCATGCCAAGCTATAAGGCTGTTGTATTTACCGATAACCATGACAATCAACGCGGACATGGCGGTGCAGGCTCTATTGTCACCTTCCACGACGGAAAGCTCTATGAATTGGCAAATGTATTCATGCTAGCCTACCCATATGGCTACCCAAAAGTAATGTCTAGCTACGAGTTTAACGGCGATACCGACGCGGGTGGCCCAAACATGCCAGTCCATCAAGGTAACAACTTAAATTGTAACGCACAACAATGGCAATGTGAGCACAGAAAGCCATTAATTGCAGGTGCAATGCGCTTTAGAAATCATACCAATGATGACTGGTCAGTACAAAATTGGTGGGACAATGGTAACAACCAAATTGCTTTTTCACGCGGTAATTTAGGCTTTGTAGCCATTAACCGCGAGTCAAGCAATATGAATGTAAGGCTAGCAACAGGGCTTGTAGCGGGGATATATTGTGATGAACTCTCTGGCGGTAAAAATGCACAGGGCTGCGCAGGCAAAACCATTAAGGTAGACACCGACGGGACAGCACATATTACCTTAGCGCCGATGGACGCAGTGGCGATTCATCATCAAAGCATGACAACAGATACCCCTAGTGATGGCAACGAAGATTGGCAAAGAACGGTTGTATTTATAAAGGCACAGACACAAAGCGGGCAAGATATGTTTGTACGCGGCGGGTTAGATCATAATGCAGCTATACAACGTGGGCTGCAATGTGATCAAAATCCAGTGCTTTGCCAAATTCCAATAAAACATGTCAATCTCAGAAATCAAACCACTGCGTCATGGAAGTCAGGTGATATGTACCTAGACTGGCAGGCGTCTGAATCAGGTCAATCAAACCAAGCTCAAGGTACAGCTTTGGATTGGACAACCAATATTTGGCCTGCAAATTGGGGTGAAAAGAAAACCTATGACCTGCATGGGTTTGGCGAGTCAAGCTTAAACCAATGGGGCCCGCACTACTGGAAACTAGAAGTAGAAATGGATTGTAGTAAAACCCATCAAGGTTGGTTTGAGTTAAAAGCGTTCGTTAAAAACGGTCAAGGCTGGGAAGACAACATTTCTCAACAAAACCGTCCTTATGACAGTAACAATCACTTTGCTCAATGTGGCAAACTCAATGTCTTTGAGTTTGGTCAAAACACTCACATTATTCAGTCTCTCTAATGTTAAACTAACCGTTTGATTCACCGAACATGGCAACCAAATATGATTTTTTGGTTGCCTTTTTGCATACGTATTCAATGGACTCACCTTAAACGAGCGATATATTGTCAATCTCAAATAAGTGAGAAACATACAAATGAAAAACTATAAATTTCCAGCATTTGCGAGCTTGGCGCTCGTGGCATCTAGCCATGTCATGGCGACACCCCATTCAACATCTACATTTGTGCATTTATTTGAGTGGTCATGGGCGGATGTAGCAAATGAATGCGAAACTTTTTTGGGTCCTCAGGGTTACAAAGCCGTACAGATCTCACCACCAAATGAACACATTGCAGGGGATCAATGGTGGACTCGCTACCAGCCTGTATCGTATGAAATACAGAGCAGAGGCGGAAATAGAGATCAGTTCGTCGATATGATTAATCGTTGCAAAGCGCAAGGTGTAGATATTTATGTTGATGCGGTGATAAACCACATGGCCCATGGCAATGGTAAAAGCATAGCTGGCAAAACATACGGCAACAAACAGTACCCGATCTATGAACCAAAAGACTTTCACAAACCATGTGCTATCAAATCAGAAGATTACGTCAATGACGCATGGCGTGTACAAAACTGCGAATTAGTCGGTCTACATGACCTAGATACTGACTCTCCCAGAGTACAAACTAAAATTGCGGGCTATCTCAATGAACTGATCAAGCTTGGTGTCGCCGGATTTAGATTGGATGCCAGCAAACACATGCCCGCTAAAGACATTGCAGCAATTTTAAAACAGCTTCAACATTCTCCTCTTGTATTTCAAGAAGTCATAGATCAAGGCGGTGAAGCCATCACCGCTGACACTTATTTAAATAATGGTATGGTGACAGAGTTTAAATACAGTGTGAAACTGAGCCACGTTTTTAAAAAGGGACAACTGGC
Source organism: Pseudoalteromonas sp. Of7M-16 (assembly GCF_022347805.1). Classification (NCBI taxonomy): domain Bacteria; kingdom Pseudomonadati; phylum Pseudomonadota; class Gammaproteobacteria; order Alteromonadales; family Pseudoalteromonadaceae; genus Pseudoalteromonas; species Pseudoalteromonas sp. Of7M-16. Next base: position 26,716 of record NZ_JAKRFY010000044.1, read on the forward strand.
TTCTCTCAAAGGCTTTGAGAAAGACTGGGATTTAATGCCCAGTAATAAAGCAATTGTATTTACTGATAACCATGACAATCAACGCGGTCATGGCGGTGCTGGCGATATTGTAACTTTTCAAGATGGCAGACTTTACGAGCTAGCAAACGTGTTTATGCTCACCTATCCGTATGGCTATCCAAAAGTCATGTCCAGTTATAATTTTAATGGCGACACGGATGCGGGAGGGCCTACTGAGCTGGTTCATCTATCTGATAAACTCAACTGCAATGACCAATTATGGCAATGCGAACACAGAAAGCCGTATATTACTGGTGCGATGCGATTTAGAGCCCAAACTGGCAAGAGCCAATCAATTCAGCATTGGTGGGATAACGGAAATAACCAAATCGCTTTCTCAAGGGGAGATGTTGGTTTTGTCGCAATTAATCGAGGTTCTCAAGTGATGAATGTCACATTGCAAACCAGCCTCCCGGCTGGTATTTACTGTGATGAGCTAAGCAGAACGTCAGCCATTGATTGCTCAGGCAAAACCGTGTCAATTGATCGCAATGGCAAGATACACATTGCTCTAAAACCAATGGATGCGTTGGCTATACATCGTTTTGCACAGGTGAATTAAGTGCAAAAGGCACCGACTGCGAACGCAGTGAGTGCGGTTCTTTTGCGCAAGGTGAAGTAAGTGCAAAGTGTTAATGTCAGCGAGCGCAGCGAGCTCATTTACTTTGCGCAAGGTGAAATGAGCTAGTTTAACAGCCGCTGAGGCTGTCACCTCTAAAACCAACACAGCGTCAATAA
>NZ_JAKRFY010000045.1:0-25594 GCF_022347805.1 Pseudoalteromonas sp. Of7M-16
AAAATATGAGATAAACACCGACGAGAGTCGGTTTTTTTATGCCTGAAATTTAGCTTTTTAATAATAGTTACTGAAAAACTTCACAAGAGCCATGGCCGGTATAGTAAACGAACAGACTAAGCTGTCGAAGGTTCACTCTTCACAAAGTACGTCCCACGTCCGCCATCTCTTTTGAGATGATTGCTTCACTCAAATTGCCTCACTAAAGTGGTAAAATATGAGATAAACACCGACGAGAGTCGATTTTTTTATGCCTGAAATTTAGCTTGTTAATAATAGCTACTGAAAAACTTCACAAGAGCCATGGCCGAGATAGTAAACGAACAGACTAAGCTGTCGAAGGTTCATTCTTCACAAAGTACGTCCCACGTCCGCCATCTCTTTTGAGATGATGCTTTACTCAAATAACCTCATTAAAGTGGTAAAATATGAGATAAACACCGACGAGAGTCGGTTTTTTTATGCCTGAAACATAGCTTTTTACTAATTAATTAGCCATTGAGAAAATCGCTCTTTGAGTTTGGGTAGGGGGGTTGAGATACACTTTTCCTACTTGGTTATGTTGTTGTTTCATTACCCAATAGCAGCCAAGCCAGTAACGGATACGCAATGTCGTTTTTGTCCAATTTTACTTTTAATGTATGCCCTACTATTTAGTCTAAATTTGAATCTATACTCAGGAGCACCTTATGAAAGAGGCATATACGGGAGAGCAGTTAGCACAGATATACCGAAATATCAGGCTCAAGCATGAAGAAAGCACAATGTTTGTAGATTGCGGCTTTAAACAAGCAACTTCACAGCAAGATGAGATATTGGCTGCATTGAAAATTAAGACCTTATCTTTGCAGCAGCTAAATAGCGTGAAACCATTCTTTTTATTAGAAAATATTCAAATTGAAGAGCACGTAAAGATTAAAAAAAGGTTCTTTTTTGGGTTGTGATCAGGCATATTTCCCAAGTAGTTAATCAACCAAAAGGCGCTCTGTTTATGCATTTCTTCTACCTCAAATTGTGTGTTTTGATTTTACTGGTATTACATACAAAAATAGCTATTGCCATAGAGGTAGGTGCACAACAGCCCGAAAAGTACTTTTCTTATCTTGAGAATAAACGTGTTGGGTTAGTAGTAAATCAGTCATCTCGTGTGGCAGATATGCATTTAGTTGACTTTCTACTTGCGAACAACGTAAAGGTCGAGCGAATTTTTTCTCCTGAGCATGGATTTCGGGGGGATCAGGATGCAGGCGCGCATATTGACAACAGCTTTGATGTAAAAACAGGCCTGCCAATTGTTTCACTTTATGGAAAGCAGAAGCGTCCAACTAAGGAATCTTTGCAAGATCTAGATGTGTTGATATTCGATATTCAGGATGTCGGTGTTCGTTTTTACACTTATATTAGTACCATGCACTATATGATGCAGGCGGCTAAAGACTATCGAAAAAAGTTCATTGTCTTGGATAGACCAAATCCCAATATTCGTTTTGTTGATGGGCCTGTATTGAACAAAAAGTTCAGCTCATTTGTGGGAATGCATCCAATTCCAATTTTACATGGTATGACCGTCGGAGAGCTTGCTCAAATGATAGTGGGAGAAGGATGGTTGTCGGGGCCGAACAAGCTTGATTTGAACGTGGTGGCAGTGAAAAATTATCAAGCCTCGGATGAGTATATTTTGCCAATTGCACCTAGTCCAAATCTTCCAAATCAACAGTCTATCTATCTATATTCTTCTTTATGCCTGTTTGAAGCAACAGCAGTGTCAATTGGAAGAGGCACTGACTTTCCTTTTCAAGTCTATGGTCATGACCAAGTACAGCTAGGTGACTTTAAGTTTTCTCCACGCTCTATTGTTGGTGCTGCACGATTTCCAAAACTAGAGGGAAAGAGTGTGTGGGGGAAGGACTTGAGGCAAAGCAGTCTAAATGGGTTTGACTTAAGCTGGTTTATTGAAGCGTCCAACGAATTTAAACAACGCAACAAACAATTTATCACATCTCCTAAGTTTTTAGATAAATTGGCTGGTACTGATATTGTTAGATTAGCTGTAGAGCAGGGATTGAAAGCTCATCAAATAGAAGCCATTTTTCTACAGGAAGTCAGTGAGTTTAAAAAGCGCAGAGCGCCTTATCTGCTTTATTCTAGATAGGGCACTCTGACGGCAAGCTTAGATATTTAACATATCACTCATGTATTCATTGGAGCGATCAGCTCGGCGTTGCCAATGTAGGTTTGATTGAGCAAGGGCAATGAAAAGTACATCAATAAGGTAGCCTAAAGATGCACGTGTCAGTACCGCCGAATGTTTTACTGCTTCTGTTTCTTGTATACAGTACAGGCAGTTATCTGCGTAATTAGCCAACTCACTGTGGCCATAACGTGTTAGCGCAAGGATTTGGCATTCGTTAACTTTGGCTTGCTGTGCAAGTTTTACCATGCTTTTTACGACGCCAGAGTTACTCAAACAAATCAGTAGGTCGTCTTTACCCATTGTCGCCACGTAGCTTGCAGCACTCAATTCATCGACATGAGTAACAGCACACACACCTAGCTTTTGTAACTTAAGGGTTAAGTCTTGTGCCATGGTATGTGTTGAGCCAATTGCACATACCATCACTTTTTTTGCACCTTTTATCGCTTGCACTGCTTGCTCGAACAACTCTGGGTTATTTAGCTTGCTGGTTGCAACTAAGGTTGCTTGTTGGTTGGCGATTAGCTTTTCTGAAATGTGCGCAATTGAGTCGTTTTGATCTATTTCATTAGAGAGTGGGGTATTTTCTTGTGTTTGTTCATTTAATGCGTCAACAACCGCCAATTTAAAAGCGGGGAACCCTTTATACCCTAATTTTTGGGCAAACTTGACAACGCTTGACTGGCTAACGCCTGCTGACTTTGCAAGCTCTATTGAAGATAGACCTCGAATTTTTGAACCTGACTTTAAAGTAAAGTCCGCTAATTTAGCTTCACTTTGCGACAGTGAAGGCTTCAAGGCCTTTATTTTTACAAAAGTAGACATGAGGATCACCTGGTAACTAAAACTAACTTAAACTGTCCATATTATAGGTTCAATTGGAACGTTGCGATAGATTGTTTCGGAATATTATTGCGTTTTTTGATTTATGCGGTTCTAGATGAGGTATTTTTGTTGCAATTGTGAATTTAGATACCCGAAAAACCTAGTTTTTTTGCTTTAGCGTTTAAGTTAACATGTTTATAAATTGCGCGTATACAAAGATGCTTTTGAGTAAATTAATGCCCTTTAGCGACTGTAATCAGTGCTTTTCATCTAAATCAAAACAAAAAAGGAAAGCTATGTCTTGGTATTCAATCTTGCCCCCCCTCATTGCCATTGCGGTTGTTTTTTGGCGCAAAGAAGTCATTTTAGCCTTAGTTTTAGCCATTGTTTCATCGGAATTATTACTTGTGATAAGTGGTGAAGGGCAGTCTATTTTTTTGACATTCACCAATAGTATCGAACGAATCGTTGGGGTCGCAACGTCGCCAGGGAATAGCCGTATCTTAATTTTTAGCATTGTTATTGGCGCGTTACTCGCTTTTATTCGTGAATCTGGTGGGGTGTCAGCGACGGTACAAAAATTGACTCAGGTCGGTGTTGCGCGAAATAAGAAGCAAGTCGGCTTATTAACAATGTTTACTGGCACGGCGGTATTTATTGAATCAAATATGAGTGTGTTGACTTCAGGGATAGTTTCTCGCGGGCTATTTGATAAGTTTAAAATGAGCCGAGCTCGCCTCGCATATATTATTGACAGTACCAGTGCACCAGTATGTATTTTAATATTACTCAATGGGTGGGGCGCTTATGTATTGGGGCTGCTAAGCAATTATGAGCTTGCTCAATCTCCGGTCAGTATTTTGTGGGGCAGTGTGGCATTTAATTTTTATGCCATCATTACATTGCTGATTGTTTTATATACCATTGTTTTCGACAAAGTTCATGGCCCGATGAAAGAAGCTGAAGAAGAGCTCAAGCGCGAGGAAGTGGAGCTTGATGCTGGACCTAGCGCCACCAAAGCTAGATTTATGCTTGTACCACTTGTTACGCTGATTGTGAGCATGATCGGGTTTATGTATTGGACCGGGAGCGGTGTACTGGCAAGCGGGAGTGGTTCCAAGTCGGTACTGTATGCAACGGTGTTGGCTTGTTCAGTTGCTTACGTGCTAATGCTCAAAGAAAAACAGTTCACGCATCACCAACTCGTTGATATTGGCTTCAAGGGAATGGGTGAGCTATTGCCTTTGGTCAGTATTGTATTGCTGTCATTGACACTTGGAGCAAGTCTGAAAGAGCTCGGTACAGGTGTATTTGTTGCGCAAATAGTCGGTGATTATTTGCCTATTTACTTTATTGTTCCCGTACTGTTTTTAACTGGTGCCGTAATGTCATTTACAACAGGGACATCCTGGGGAACATTTGCGATTTTGATCCCTATTGGGGTGCCTTTAATCCAGACATTGGGCCTTCCTCCTTCACTTGTGGTAGGCGCCATCTTAAGTGGTGGGATATTTGGCGATCACTGCTCGCCAATTTCGGATACCAGTGCTGTATCCGCACTGGCCTCTGGGTGTGACTTATTGACCCATGTTAAAACTCAGCTTCCATATGCACTTGTTGGCGGCGCATTAGCACTAGCGAGCTTTTTTGTCGCCAGTGTTGTTTTACTTTAAGGACACGCATACAAGGCTTTACCAGAAGGTGGGGCGGTAATACTAACCAGCTGCCCCGACTGATTTTTACCCAAAGCCAACAGTAACCCTTGATCCGAAGCAACCGATAAGTCATCGGGTACGCCTAATTCATCGAGTAAACTTTTACGTACTTCAATCAGTGTTTGATTTTGGCAATCGGCAATAAACCAAACATCGCGCTCAGAGTGCACTAATTTACCGTAAAACTGACTGACTTCATTGAGCTTTGCTTGCGATCCTGCTAGGGAGTCATCCAATTGTGCTTTTTGTTGTGCGATTGTGGTTTGATATTGGCCTTCAACAATATTATGAGTCTCAACAACATCGTATTGCGATGAAAATGAATTGGGTTCTAGTTGCGCTAAGAAAGTTTCAAAGTCGTTTAAGATACTTTGCAAAGACAGACTGCCCACTAGGGCTAATACACAACAGGAGCTAGCCCATAGACTTGTTCTCAGCCAAAACTGTCGGGTATGTTTGCGGTTTTCTAAGCGGCTTAACCTTTTTAATTTACGAACCTGTTTTGATGACATCTTGTTATGTCGTTTGGCAATTGAATAGGCTTGTTGGAGCTCATTGAGTTGGTGTTGTGAGTTTTTCATTTCGGCTCTCCTAAAGTCTCTTTCAATTGCTGTTTCGCATATCTTAATCGTGTCTTTACAGTCTCAGGATTCGCAGTGGTGATTTCAGCGATTTGATTTAGCGAAAAGCCTTCTAATTGTAAACAAATGGCTTCTTTTTGTGCGATTGGTAAGCGCTTAATCGCACGATAAAGTTGCTCGCAGCAGGCGGCGTTGAAATTACTGTCTTCGACCTCTGAACTAAGTTCTGTTTTATTGTCGTCACACATAAATTTATTCTGCCGGCGAAACTCATCTACTAAGGCATTACGTGCAATCCTAAAGATGTAAGCCTTTGGCGTATTATTGCTCTGATAGTACTGTCTTTTTTCAACTATTGAGAGCCATGTTTTTTGGCATATATCTTCGGCCGTTTCCGGGTCACTTTGTGTACATAGGTAGTGATAAAGGTCAGGATTGAAATTATCAATCGCCTGCTCTATGTAACGATTCTCCCCACTGCGTTTAAATTCATGCAAGGGGTCATGTGCTTCGGTTTTATCTTGGATGAACCAGTTTTTTATCGCAAGTAGCATAGTCTCTCCGTGCTCAATTTAACTCTATGTACACAGGTGTTTGATCGCCGCCCCAAATGATATAGCGCGGCTCGCGTTATTTTTATTTTCGCTTACTTGTTCAAGTTAAACTCTAACACAACTGACTGACCGTATTGAATAGTTGGTTTGCCATCGACCATTTTGGGACGGTATTTCCATCGTTTAAGCGCTTTTAATGCAGCACGATTAAACACGCGTTTTGGTTCAGCATTAACCACCTGCGCGTCAATAACTTGCCCTGTTGGCGAAATGTTAAATGCCAATTGTACCCAGCCTTCAACACCGTCACGAGCTGCAGGGGCCGGGTATGCAGGGTCAATGCGCACAATCGGGGCCGCCGCGGCGTCGCTGACCTGCAAAGTACTCTGCATTTGTATCGGGGTCGACTTAACACCTGAGGTTATGTTGATATCTAGTGATACCCCTTCGGTAACGGAAGGGGTGACGGTTGGTTTAGGTGGTGCCTTTGGGGTCGCTTTCGGCGGAGGTGGCAAAACTTTGCGTGTTTCTACAGGCGTATCTTCAAAGTCTTGTGAAATAAATACATCAATAACCGGAGCAGGCTCGGCAACAAATACACGCTCTTGGCTAATCAATTTTTGCATAAAAGCAAATAACGCAAATGTAATTAAGATGGCGCTAATAAATGATAAAACAAGTTTATTTAGTGCGCGGTATGGAGTGTGTGTTTTTACATCTATCATCGTTAAAGTCATATTTTTCCCCTCTTTTGCTAGGTAAAACGCGCTAGGTCAAAAAAAGGGGTGATTTATTTTAGTTTTTTTATTTTTAGTCATTAAAATGCGAATTAACTAACGTGAGGAACCTTGATGCAGTTACAAGAAATAGATAAAGCAAGATATAGAAAACACCTAAACTGGGTGATTGGGGCCTGTATTGCGACTTTAACCGCTGGAAGTTTAGGTATAGCGCAACTTCTTATTCATGTATTTCCCGACACAGATGGAAGCCATTTCCATTGGAATCTGACAGGAGTAGTGCTTACCTGCATAGTGATCTTTGTCGTGCTCAAGCGCATAAAACACCATCCATTTATGGTGGAAGTAGTCTATGTCTGGGAGCTTAAGCAAGCACTCAATCAAGTCACCAGAAAAATGCCAAAACTGAAAAAGGCAGCACAGCAAGGGGACGTGAATGCTATGCTCGCTATGCAATTTAGTTACACAGGCTCTCGCCAATTATGGACATTGGACGACAACACGATAACTATGGAAGAGCTGTCGATATGGCAAGCTGAATTAGACAATCTTGCAAAGCAGCACAATGTTACTTTGGACATTCAGCAATACAGTGAACAAGTATTGCGTCACTTCTAAGCTGAGTAATAGGTATAGTGATTTTTCGATGTTTTCTTAATCGAGTACATAGCGACATCAGCACACTCAACTAAGCTTTTTAGATTGTCTGCATGGGTTGGGTAGTGAGCAATTCCAATGCTCACGCCAACTTGCAGCTCTATTTGGTGTCCATTTCTCTCGTAATGAGTAGGTATATTTACGGCCTCTAGTAGCTGCTGAGCAATATTATTGATTTTATGTTTATTAAATTCTTTAATTGCGATGACAAATTCATCTCCCCCCCAGCGGCATACCAAATCATTGCTAGAGATTATGTGGGATATATTTTTAGCAATGTGTTTAAGTACTTCGTCTCCCGCGTTATGCCCATAGATATCATTTATCGGTTTAAACTCATCAAGGTCCAAAAGTAATAAACTAAAGGATATATCCGAATCAATCCAACCAAGCAAAGTTAGTTCGGCTCCATATCGGTTATATAAGCTAGTTAAACTGTCTCTTTGAGCGCGATGGCTAAGTTGATTGAGCATTGTTTTGCGTGAAGTGATGTCCGCGAGGAATACTTGAAAGTACCACTGACCGTCACTTTCGGTGTTAAGTATGATCATACTTAACCACACCGAAGATAATGTTAGAGGGCTTGTGAACTCGAACTCGGATTGCATCACCTGTTTTTGTTTTATGCTGTTCTCCGTGAAGGTGTATAGAATATCTGGGGTTTTGCAGTATTGTCCCAAGTTGTCAGGAAAGCGCTCTTGGCAGTCTACTCCCATACCTGCCAACAAGTCTTTGGCGGCATCATTGACTAAAGAAACGTCTCCGTGTTCACGTACTAATAATGTAGGGGAAGAACTGCGCTCAAACATGAGGCGGAAGCGTTTTTCAAGTTGTTCTATCTCTAGACGTAAACTTCGCTCTTGCTCAAATAGCATTTCCGTGTTGCTCAACATTGCATTGATCCCTTTTCCTATTTTTCCGATTTCCGTATATTCATGTGCCGTCTCTATATCAATACGATGTGCACTGCCTGGTATGATATTTGTGAGTTGTTGACTTAAATGCCCCAAAGGCCTCGAAATCAGCACATAGGATAACCCTGCAAACATGATCAGCATTGGCACAATCACAACGAGCAAGGTTTGCACTGAAGAAAATGCGATATTGCGAGCATTTTGCCGTATGTATTGAGTGTTGGGCACCACGTGAATGAAGCCGATGTTTTCTTGTAAAATAAATGGGTTTGGTAGGCTAAAAGTGCGAGCTTCACGCTCAGAAAATAAGATGCTTTTTGCTAAAATCGTGTGTTGATTTGTCAACGCAGCTGATTGGATAATGTCATTGCTCACTAACCCATTCACCACTTCATTGGCTAAGTCTTTGTCCTCCAAGTACGCTGCAATTGATGCCGTTGAAGAGATGGTCTGACTGATTTGCATGATAGTTTCATCTGAGTGCTCTAGCTCTGTGTCAAATATATAATTGTAATATATGTGAGCATACACGGCAGAGAACAGGCAGGTTGAAAAGCTCAATATCAACATCAACCGAATTATTAAACTTTGTTTACTTAGCAAAACGGTACACTACTTTCAATTCATCAGTGACAGCACTTGCTGGAATATAAGCAATTGCACTCGGGGTTGTTACCACCTTATCAATTATAGCTTCAATTGACGGATATGCTTGTGGTGGCGACGCTTTGCCACTGAATTTAACCCGAGACCAATAGGCGTTAATTTGTGCAATGTTGCGACCGGTCAATGCGAGGAAAAAAGCGCTTCTTAATGCATGTTCTTTTTTATAATCCAAAGTCACAGCAATATGGCCGTTTGGAAATGCCAAATATTTGCCCATGTACATATCAATAAGCTGACGTTTTTCGATGTACTCAATAGGGTTGTGTTTGTTAACTACAATGACAATGTCCTCCTGTACATTGCTCCGCGCGTCAAAGGTGAGCAGCATAAGTACAAGCAAAGTCAGTAGAGGGCGAAGCATTAGAACACCCAGTTTAGGCTAATGCCTAATGTATTGAACGAGTTGTCGAAATTGCCTTTTTCTAAGTCTCGATGTAAATAAAAAGCAGACGGTAAACTATCCACAGCGGTATGCTCTAGTTGAACTTTTACCGCGAGAGAGTCATTTATTTCGGTTCTTAATGTGACAGATAAGGTATTTTGGTCAACCAAATAAAAGTTGGTGTGGCGAATAATCGTGTTATAAAGTAAATCGAGCTGTTCAGAGGAAATTAACGGGCGCTGTGGGGTTGTATTGTTAGACTTTACTTGCGCAAAAGTAGTCATTAGTGTGTGATTATTGTAATAAAAGCCGACACTCGCATATCCGGCCGTCAAGGCTTTTAAGACTTGTGAATTGGAGTCAATATAAGAAAGTTCACTTTGTGCAAACCACTGGCTATTGTCATATCTGACCCCAAGAGCGGAATAATTAAATCGCTTACCAATAATATTGAGTGACTCAAGTAAAGCGGGTCTTTGTGGCCAAATCTCATTAGGAATTTGCGCGAGCGCAGCTCTAAGTTGTTTTTGTTGTTCATTTTCATTGCCGGATTGCGTCGCTGTGTAGTTGGCTCTCAGTGTCCAATCATATGATTGCCACTCCAAGACCAGTCCAAACAATGACTTTAATTCTACGTCCCAGAAAAAGTTATCATCGCTCACAATAGGCGCTGTTGATCTACCAATAAAGAACTTACTGCTAAACAAGCCTTCAGAGAATGAATAGGTATATTTTATATCTGCGCCATCTAAGTTTTGGTGTGGGACAATCGCGTAAAATTCTGTGGGGGGATGATCGTACGTATACGTGTAGCCAATGTCTCTGTGTTCCGTCATCATAAATAAATCAAGCCCGGTTCTGCCAAAGCGAACCTGCCAATTGGCATTGGGTGTATAACGTAAAAATGCCATTTGAATAATGTTGTCGAGGTTTTGTTCTTGATTGTCTTTAAAAATTACTTGACCGACAAGCTGGGTGCTACTATTTGCCTGCCACTCTATTTGCCCACCAGCGGAAGAGTTGGTAAATCCGAATTCATTTTCATAGGTGGCGTTAGGTTGTGAGATATGCTGCCTAACCCCTGCGGTTTTTGAATCTGTGATTGTTAAACCGATCGTTGCAAACCCGTCTAACTTAAGTTGCTCGGCTGCAGCTTGGAAAGGTATACATATAAAAAGCAGGAAAAACAGCCTCATCAGCGACTCAATATTTTGACACGCAATTTATCTTGGTGATTAAAGACTAGCGCTAATGTACACATTTACCAGTTTTGTGTATTTTTACTTGTAAAATGGCAAGATTGTCACCATATAAACAGATATATCATTATTTGTGATACTATCACATTTTTAAATTAGGTATTTTCAAGTCGTGGCTGAAGTTAGAGCGAGAGTTGAGCTGAATGTAGGGCAGCGTAGTCATATTCCTGCAGAGATTGTATCTTTTGAAGGGTTGAAAGATGGTGAAGAGCATGTTGCTTTAGTTTTTAACAATGCAGACTCCCAACAAGAAATCCCGTTGATTAGAATGCACTCTGAGTGTTTGACTGGTGATGTGTTTCATTCATCTAGGTGTGATTGCGGTGAACAGCTCAATGAATGTATCGAAGAGATGCACCAAAGTGGAGGTGTGTTACTTTACCTTCGTCAAGAAGGAAGAGGCATAGGGCTATACAACAAAATTGATGCATATGTACTGCAGTCTCAAGGTATGAATACATACGAAGCAAATAATCACTTAGGGTTTGACGACGACTTGCGAGACTTTTCCGATGCGGTGTTAATGCTCAAGGCGTTGGGGCTGGATCATGTGAAGCTGATGACCAACAACCCACGTAAACTAAATGCTTTGCGCAATGCCGGCATTGAAGTTGAAAGTGTAGTAGGAACCCAAGCACATGTTAAAGCAGGTGACTCAGGGAATCGAAATTACCTAGAAACGAAAGTTAAACATGGCTCTCATATGCTTGATATGGAAGAAATCAAAAAGCCTAAATAGCTGGATTGATGATGATTTGCTTTATTACTAAACCTATTGTGGTAAGGCAAATCACGTGTCAATTACTAATTTATTTTCGTATTTAGCTTTTTTGTAGCATTTAGTGCCATTAAGCGTCGTAAACCTCCTTTCAAGTACTCTTTTGAAGCAGTATAATTAAACCGTTTTATAACTAAGTTAGTCATTTATGTCAGCAGAAATTCGAACATTTAAAGCGAGTTTTGGGGTGAGTTGGTTAAAAGCCGGATGGACGGTGTTTAAAGCTCAACCTTTAACTTTTATGATGATGTACATCTTTATCGTAATAGTAGGGCTATTTCCTTTCATCCTGCAAAATAAGATAATTCAGATGGCATGCGCGCTTGCGGGGCCATTCTTAACCGTTGGCTTCTATAATGCGGCGCTCAATTTGCAAGCCGGTAAATCAATTATGCTTGCTGACATCCTAAAGCCATTTTCCGCGAAAGGGCGTCGATTGAATTTATTCCGTCTTGGTTTGTATCAGCTTGGAGTTGCTTTAATTCTAGGGGTGATAATGAGTTTGTTGTTTGAGCCTATTACTAGCGCCATGCAAAATCATTCGCCTGAGCAAGATATGGAATCGGTTGTCGCGCAAATCGCTGCAGCTATTAGTTTCTCTGATATTGCAATTTTTGTGGTATTACAGTCTTTAGCAATGATGGCCTTCGCCTATGCGTTACCACTGGTATATTTCAAAGAGCAAGCAAACATCTTGAATGCGATGAAGCAATCTTTAAAGGTGTTTTATTATAATATGGCACCGTTGTCCGTGTTTGGTGGTATTGTGGCGCTGCTTATGATTGCTTCAGCTCCTTTGTCTCTTGTCCCGCTCATGTTCATCATGCCTATTGTATATATTGGCTTTTTCGTCTCGTTTCAGGCGATTTTTGCAGCGCAAAGTCCGCAAGATGACAATACACCAGATCAAGGCGACAAACATCAAGATAACATTGGGCAATCGGGTCGGTTTGACGCCTAATGGATGAAAAAGAACAGAAAAAACTTAAAAACTACGCAGTTTGGTTGTTATCTAGGCAAGAGTATTCGCGTAAACTACTGGGCCAAAAATTAAGGCAAAAAGGCGCCAGCGACGAGTATGCCGAGTCGCTGATCGAGTGGTTATGTGACATTGGTTATTTGGATGACGCTAGACACTGTGAGAGTTATTTAAACCGTCAACTAGCCAAGGGGCTAGGAGAGAAGCGAGTAATGATGGACGCCACTAACAAAGGCGTTGCGCGTGCGCAGTTAACGCAACTCATCGAAGAAAGAGAAATTGATTGGTTTGCCGTTGCTCAGAAAACATATGAGAAAAAATACGGCTATTCAACAAAACAATTAGACTATCAAGAAAGGTCAAAGCGCGTTAGATACATGATGTATCGAGGCTTTAGCTATGACCAAATAGATTTTGCTATACAATCGCAAAGTGAAAGTTGAAATCGAAAACTTCCTTTGTGGTTATCAGCATACAGCAGCAATAAAGGGTAAATAATCACATGCAGCACATGACTACCGCACAGATTAGGCAGAGCTTTTTAGATTTCTTTGCCAAACAACACCACCAAGTGGTGCCGTCAAGTTCTTTAGTACCAGGTAATGATGCAACACTTCTGTTTACAAATGCAGGTATGGTGCAGTTTAAAGATGTATTCTTAGGTGCTGAAAAGCGTCCGTACAACCGCGCAACAAGTTCACAGCGCTGTGTTCGTGCAGGTGGTAAACACAATGACCTAGAAAATGTTGGTTATACAGCAAGACACCATACATTCTTTGAAATGCTTGGTAACTTCAGCTTTGGCGACTATTTTAAGCAAGATGCTATTAAGTTTGCTTGGGCGTTTTTGACTGATGTGATTAAGTTACCAAAAGAAAAGCTGCTGGTGACCGTATATCATACCGACGAAGAAGCTTATGACATTTGGGCCAACCAAGTTGGCGTACCAGCTGATCGTATCATTCGTATTGATACGTCAGATAACTTCTGGTCAATGGGTGACACAGGTCCATGTGGACCCTGTTCGGAAATCTTTTTTGACCATGGCGAGCACATTTGGGGTGGTCCTCCGGGCAGCCCAGAAGAAGATGGTGACCGCTTCATCGAAATTTGGAACCTAGTGTTTATGCAATACAACCGTCATGCTGACGGCACTATGGAACCATTGCCAAACCAGTCTGTTGACACAGGTATGGGTCTTGAACGTATTTCTGCGATTATGCAAGGTGTGCACTCAAACTATGAAATTGATTTATTCCAAGCACTTATCAAAGCGACTGCTGAAGTAACAGGCGCTCAAGACTTAGAAGACAAATCATTACGCGTTGTTGCGGATCATATTCGTTCATGTGCATTTTTAATTGCCGATGGTGTTATGCCTTCAAATGAAGGTCGAGGCTATGTACTACGTCGTATCATTCGTCGTGCTGTTAGACATGGTAACAAACTCGGTGCGCAAGGGGCATTCTTCCATAAATTGGTTGGTGCACTGGCAGCGCAAATGGGTGAAGCCTACCCTGAGCTAATCAAGCAACAGGCAATCATCGAAAAAGTACTGCGTATTGAAGAAGAGCAGTTTGGGAAAACATTAGATCGTGGCTTAGCAATTTTGGAAGAAAACTTAGCGGGTCTTGAAGGTGATGTCATCCCTGGTGATCTTGTATTCAAGCTATACGATACATACGGCTTCCCAGCTGATTTAACAGCTGATGTTGCACGTGAGCGCTTTATGACTATTGATGAGCGCGGTTTTAAAGCGGCTATGGAAGCGCAGCGTAAGCAGGCACAGCAAGCGGGTAAGTTTGGTGCTGATTATAATGAGCAGCTGAAATCTGAAAAAGTCACAGACTTTAAAGGATATAGCTCTGTTCAATATAGCGGCACTGTGGTTGAGTTGTTTGCTGAAGGTGAAAGTGTTTCAGAGCTAGCCGATCAGCAAAAAGGCATCGTCGTACTTGACCGCACACCATTTTACGCAGAGTCAGGTGGTCAGGTTGGTGACACAGGTATTTTAAAAGTGTCTGGTGGCGAATTTGTCGTAACAGATACACAAAAACTGGGCAATGCATTTGCGCACCATGGTTATGTGACAGGTCGCCTAGGTATTAACGACAAAGTAGATGCTCAAATTGATGCTGAGCGTCGTGAACGCATCAAGAAAAACCACACTGCAACGCATATCTTGCACGAAGCATTGCGTCAAATTTTAGGTGATCACGTCGCGCAAAAAGGCTCGCTTGTGATGGCTGATAAGTTGCGTTTTGACTTCTCACATTTTGAAGGTGTGACCAAAGATCAGCTTCGCGAGATTGAAACTGCAGTAAACGATGAAATTCGTGCGAACTTTGCGTTGAATACTGAGTTAATGGATATCGATGATGCGAAAGCCAAAGGTGCAATGGCCCTATTTGGTGAAAAGTATGACGATGAAGTGCGCGTTGTATCGATTGGCGACTATTCAATCGAATTATGTGGTGGTACACACGTAGAACGCGCTGGTGATATTGGCTTCTTAAAAATCGTATCTGAAGGTGGTATTGCAGCTGGCGTGCGTCGAATCGAGGCCGTCACGGGCGAAGATGCTGTGAATTATGTTGCGGAGCAAGAGAAAGCGCTTGCAGATATTGCTGCACTAGTGAAAGGCGATAGTACAAGTGCACTTGAAAAAGTAGCAGCCTTAATCGAAAAAGCTAAAGGCCTTGAAAAACAAGTAAGTCAGTTAAATGATAAGCTTGCAAGTGCAGCTGGTGCGTCGCTAATCGAATCTGCAGTAGATGTAAATGGCATCAAGCTGCTTGTTGCCAACGTAGCCGGCACTGAGTCAAAAGCACTGCGTGGCATGGTTGATGATCTTAAGAATAAGATGGGCTCAGGGGTTATTGCCTTAGGTGTTGCTAATGGCGACAAAGTCAGCTTAATTGCTGGTGTGACTAAAGACTTAACCGGTCAGGTAAAAGCCGGAGAGCTGGTTAACCATATGGCTGCTCAAGTAGGTGGCAAGGGCGGTGGTCGCCCTGATATGGCACAAGCTGGTGGCTCTCAACCTGAAAACTTGGAAGCGGCACTGGCCAGTGTTCCTGTATGGTTGAATGAGAAAACTCAATAACTTGTGGCATTAATTGTAAAGAAGTTTGGTGGCACCTCAGTTGGCTCTATTGAGCGAATTGAGGCCGTTGCCGAACTGATTATTAGAGCTAAACAGCAGGGACATCAAGTCGTTGTTGTGGTGTCGGCAATGTCAGGTGAGACCAATCGATTATTGTCTCTTGCAAAGCAGATTGATGATCGACCGAGTGCACGAGAGTTAGACGTCTTGTTAACGACAGGGGAGCAGGTTTCTATTGCTTTGCTGGCAATGGCAATCGTCAAGCGAGGGCATTCCGCCGTGAGCTTATTAGCAGATCAAATCGGCATTAAAACAGACAATGTTTTTGGTAAAGCGCGGATACATGATATTGATGTCGATCGCTTACAGCAAGAGCTAGAGCACAACCGTATTGCAATTGTCGCAGGGTTTCAAGGGCGTGATACTGAAGGCAATATAACAACTTTAGGTCGTGGTGGCACCGATACTTCCGCAGTTGAAATTGCCGCTGCAATTTCAGCAGATGAATGTCAAATCTATACCGATGTTGATGGTGTTTATACCACGGATCCAAGAATTGAGCCTCGAGCACAGCGCATGGAGCAAATTACCTTTGAGGAAATGCTGGAGTTAGCTAGCTTGGGCGCAAAGGTGTTGCAAATAAGATCTGTCGAAGCCGCTGGTAGGTATAACTTACCGTTGAGGGTTTTATCAACTTTTAAGCCTGATTCTGGCACATTAATTAGCTACGAGGAACCAAAAGTGACAAGTAGAACTGTATCAGGCATTGCATATCAAAAAGATGAAGCTTTGTTGATTGTTCGTCAAGTTCCTGAAAACCCAAGCTCTTTAGCCAGAGTTCTGTGTCTTTTGGCTGAGTTTGATATTGAAGTGGACATGATAAGTCAAATTAATCATCAAGTTGGCAAAATAGACTATGCTTTAACTGTACACAGCAACGAGTATGCACAAGCGTTAGATGTATTAAATAGCAATTTAGTCGCATTGGGTGCTTCGTGTGTCGAGGGCAATGCAGAAGTTGCAAAAATCTCTGCTGTGGGTGTAGGAATGAAGTCTCACTCTGGCATCGCAGGCATATTCTTTGATGCGTTGGCTAACGAAAATATTCATACGCTTTTAGTATCGACCTCAGAGATAAAAATCTCAGTTTTGGTAGAAGAGCGCTATTTAGAGCTGGCTGTAAGAGCACTTCATAGTGCATTTAGCTTAGAAAGTCGTGATTAAGCAATAATTTTGCTTACTTTTACATGAACTTTTAATTAAAATGAACTTGACGCGGAATCTTTTAAATTTTGGAATAACAGGAGCAAGAGAATGCTAATTCTAACTCGCCGTGTAGGCGAAACCCTGATGATTGGTGATGAAGTGACAGTAACGGTACTTGGTGTAAAAGGAAATCAGGTTCGTATCGGCGTAAACGCACCAAAAGACGTTTCGGTACACCGTGAAGAAATCTACATGAGAATTCAAGCGGAAAAATCTAATCCGACAGGTAATATGTAACTGTTATAACATGTTACTAATGTTCGAGAAATGGCCACTTATACGTGGCTATTTTTTTGTCTGCTGAAAAATAAATGCATAAGCTTCATTATCCAGTGCCTGTCTAGATATGTATTGGCGATACTTGCCATGCTCCAATAAAATGCCTTTTTCCGTCTCTATGACGTTATCTATATCTTGCCATTGGAGTTGAAAAGCTCGATAAGGGTTATGTGCGTTGATCCCCTGTTCGCTAATTTCTAAAACAACCTTTGAGCCACTGGCTCTGCTCAACATTTGTCTAGCGACCCACCAAGGACGTCGATAATAGAATGAAACACCTTCTATTACTGCAAGTACAAACAAAAAGTTTCCTAAATAGGCTTGTTCAAGTAGGTAGTGAGATACAGAGCCTAATATCAGTAAAAAACCAATCAGGCCGTATTTGGGCTTATGATGTTGGCTAAATGACACAGATTCATCAAAGCATTCCTGAAAATATTGCTTATCTAGCGTGAATTCACTATGAAACACGAGTATTCCTCAAGTTGGCTAATCCTCAATTATACGATGTTCAGTCCCGCGTTTGAATCTCAAAATTCAACGCAAGTGCTGCTGTAATAAAACATCATTAAATTGCCCCTATATCCGTACTTAAGTCACTGTTTATGGTAACTCAAACTGAATTTAAGAGCATTTACTCCTGTTGCAAAATTTGAACTTGCTATATAGGTAAGACCAATTATTTGTCGGTTAATAATGGAGCTGTGGTGTCGTAATTAAGTAATAGCTTATCGTTATTTAGTCTATATATCTTGAGTATTTTTCATATTTATTTGGCAAAGTTGGGGTTGGTTTACCATCATTGTTCAATAAGTGTGTGAAATGAATACAAAAAACATTATTGGTAATACCAATTTACAACGCGCTTTACATGAAGTGTTTGTTTGATATGATGGTTGAATAAATATTTACAAAAGTTGCCTATCTATTTCCTTAAATGGGTAGGTGTAAACAAATAAATAACAACTAAGGGGGCGGAGATGGAAATCAGCGAATTGCTAGCGCAGGCTGCCAATCTTATGTTAACTGGCATGATTGGTGTGTTTTTATTTTTATCTATTCTGATCTTTGCGGTAAAGGCTTTATCAAAGTTTGCTGCAACAGGGCAAGAGTTGGAGCAACCTAACGTCAAGAAGCCTTCGACAAAGTCTACATCAACAGGCGTGCCTGCGGCACATATCGCGGCGATCAGCGCTGCAGTTTCTCAATTTAGACAAAACAACTAAGGGGTATCTCATGTCAAAACTAAAACTCACAGAATTAGTCCTCAGAGATGCTCACCAATCTTTATTAGCGACGCGTATGCGCCTTGAAGATATGTTACCTATCGCAGAAGAGCTTGATAAGGTTGGCTATTGGTCAGTGGAGTCATGGGGGGGCGCGACTTTTGATGCGTGTATTCGTTATCTTGGTGAAGATCCCTGGTATCGGATCCGCGCGCTCAAAGAGGCGATGCCAAACACGCAACAGCAGATGTTATTACGTGGTCAAAATCTGCTGGGGTACCGTCACTATGCAGACGACGTAGTTGAAAAGTTTGTTACGCGAGCACATCAAAATGGCGTCGATGTGTTTAGAATTTTTGACGCGATGAATGACGTTCGCAACCTTGAAACAGCCATTCGCGCGGCAATTAAAGTCGGCGCGCATGCGCAGGGTACAATTTCTTATACAGTAAGCCCAGTACATAACCTTGAGAGTTGGCTGAAACAGGCAAAGCAGTTGGAAGAAATGGGCTGTCACTCAATTTGTATTAAAGACATGGCAGGGTTACTCAATCCATACGATGCTGAAACTTTAATTTCTGAGCTCAAACGTACCGTATCGGTACCAATTGCGATGCAGTGTCATGCGACGACCGGGTTAAGTACCGCGACGTATCAAAAAGCCATTGATTCAGGTATTGATATGTTAGATACCGCGATCTCATCAATGAGTATGACATACGGTCACAGTGCGACGGAGACACTTGTCTCAATTGTGGAAGGCACGAAACGAGACACGGGATTGGATTTAGATCAACTCGAATCGATAGCTTCTTATTTTAGAGACGTACGTAAAAAGTATGCGGCCTTTGAAGGCAGCCTAAAAGGCGTGGATGGCCGTATTCTGTCTGCACAAGTACCCGGCGGTATGTTGACCAATATGGAAAACCAGCTCAAAGAGCAAGGTGCCGGAGATAAATTGGATGAGGTATTGAGTGAGATACCTCATGTACGTAAAGATCTTGGGTTTATTCCTTTGGTTACACCGACGTCTCAAATAGTTGGAACGCAAGCTGTGCTCAATGTGTTAACCGGTGAGCGTTATAAAACCATTACCAAAGAAACGTCGGGAGTATTAAAAGGAGAGTATGGTGAGACGCCAGCTCCTGTTGACGAAGAATTACGCGCTCGTGTGCTTGATGGCCAAGAGCCTATTACGTGTAGGCCTGCAGACCTAATCGAGCCAGAAATGGACAGCTTAGAGGCTGACTTGTTATCGAAGGCTAAAGAAGACGGGATCGAACTTGCAGAGTCTGTGGTTGATGATGTATTGACTTATGCTTTGTTTCCTCAAATCGGCTTAAAATTCTTAAAAAATAGATATAACCCAGAGGCATTTGAGCCAAATCCGAGCTTGGTCGTCAATACCGCTACGGAAAATGTAGTAAAACAAGCTGCGCCTGTTCGCTCAAAACAAGAGAATGAGCGTTACAGCGTCAGAGTCGATGGCAAAGTGTATGATGTGGAAGTATCCGCTGGCGGACAGCTTCAGGAAGTTGCTGTTAAAGACAGCGAGTTAATGCCACAGTCTGCATCTGTAAGTTCAGGTGAAACCCTAAACGCCCCTCTGGCCGGTAATATTTTTAAGGTGCACGCAAAGCCTGGTGATGATGTGGTGCAAGGAGATGTGGTTCTGATCATGGAAGCGATGAAAATGGAAACTGAAGTTCGTGCCACATCTAATGGCAAAATTGCCGACATTTTGGTCTCAGAAGGTGACTCGGTCTCTGCTGGCGACGCCATTATTGAGATGGCATAGGAGTTTGTGAGATGGAAGGGTTATTGAATTTATGGCAAGCAACGGGTGTCGCTAACTTGTCTTTCCCCGCACTGTCTATGATAGCGGTGGGTTGTGGTTTGCTGTATTTGGCTATTGCCAAGAAGTTCGAACCACTGCTACTTGTGCCGATTGGGTTTGGCGCTATTTTAACGAATATCCCGGTTGCAGCTTTATCTGAACCAGGCGGGTTACTTTACTATGTGTACTATATTGGGATAGACAGTGGGATTTTTCCTCTGCTCATTTTTATGGGGGTTGGAGCGCTTACGGATTTTAGTGCGCTGATCGCCAATCCTCGTATGTTGTTGCTTGGTGCAGCTGCGCAGTTTGGTATTTTTGCCACCTTATTTGGCGCGATTTTGCTGAACTTTATTCCTGGATTTGAGTTCACTTTACAAGACGCTTCAGCCATTGCGATTATCGGTGGGGCCGATGGCCCAACGGCTATCTTCTTAGCCTCCAAGTTGTCGCCAGAATTACTAGGAGCGATAGCTGTGGCTGCATACTCTTATATGGCTTTGGTGCCAATTATTCAGCCTCCGATTATGAGATGGCTTACCTCTGATGAAGAGCGCAGTATTGCGATGCCGCAATTGAGAGCAGTTTCAAAAAGAGAGAAGATTCTTTTTCCTTTGATGGTATTAGCATTAACACTATTGTTTTTACCTGCTGCAGCGCCACTAGTCGGCATGTTCTGTTTAGGCAACTTAATGCGTGAATCAGGTGTAGTGGATAGACTTAGCAACACCGCACAGAATGAGCTCATCAATATAACCACGATTTTCCTTGGTTTGGCGGTAGGCTCAAAACTGGCGGCAGATCAATTCTTAACGGTAGAGACTCTGGGGATTTTGGTATTGGGTGCACTTGCATTTAGCATCGGGACTGCATCTGGTGTATACATGGCAAAAATCATGAATCGTGTTTCCTCTAATCCTATCAATCCGTTGGTTGGGGCGGCTGGTGTATCGGCGGTCCCAATGGCGGCGCGGGTGGTGAACAAAGTTGGCCTTGAATCAAACCCACATAACTTTCTTCTGATGCATGCAATGGGGCCTAATGTAGCAGGAGTACTCGGCAGTGCTGTCGCTGCGGGGATATTACTTGCGCTGGTGAATTAACAACACTCTCCAACCTTTAGTGGGGCATCTGCCCCACATTTTTCTTTATTATTACATCTAGTCCTGATCCGAACACTCAATCATACTTCATTAACTACCTCACGAGACGGTTTAACTAAATTTCGGGTCAATTTGCCATGTCCGTGGTATAACGGAGTGAGACGACAGAAAATTAGGGATTAACGTGAATATAATTGTGATATTGGTATGTTTAGTGGTTGCCTTGGTTATTTTGATCCCATTACTTGAAAAGTATCAGGGAAAAATGGGACTAGATAAAGCACAGAAGTATGGTAAGTATATAATTCCTTTGGCGATGTTGGGGGTAGTTGTAAATATTATCCATTCGATGTCACAAGGCTAAGTGACATAAAGACAGGCAAAGCCACAATGTGACTTTGCCTGCAGGTTTGTCATTAGTTAGCTGCTTGTAAGTACTTTTGAATAAACTCAGTCGCTTTCATATAAGACTCTTCAAGCTCATCTCGTAATTGGATCAGCTGATCACTGCTCATTTCCTCTTCTTTACATTTAGCTTCAAATTTCTCTGCAATTAACGCAACTTGTTCAGCACCAATAGTACGCGAGATAGACTTAAGCTGGTGACATGCTTCAATGATTTCACTTTGGCTAGATGAAATGACCGCGCCATTAATATCACGAGCTAATTCACTGCTTTGCTCTAAATACATTCTAAAGAAGCGCAGTCGTTTTGCGCTGTCGTCATTTACGTATTTGTTTAGCTGCTCCATGTTAATGGGGGGCTCATCCACAGATCCGTTGCCTATCTCGTCTTCTGAAATAGCTGGAGGCTGATCTTCGAGTGTCATTTTCGGATCGCTATTTTCTGGAGTAAAGCTGTGCATATCCACGGTCATGGTCGGCTCTTGAGGTGGCACAACCACATCGTCTTGGAAGGCTGGGTTTGCCGTAGTATCAACTTGAACTTGATCGTCAGACGCGATTACAGGCTGATTTGCTTTAGGGCTCGCATCAAGTTGCACTGGCGCAGACTGAGTTGGTTGCTCAGAGCGATTGCCAGAAGCGTTTTGCCACTTTTCTAAGGTTGCTTCAAGGACGTTTAACTCAACAGGCTTAGTGATATAGTCGTTCATTCCTGATGCCAAGCAGCGATCTCGCTCACCTTTCAGTGCATTGGCTGTAATTGCTATTATATAAGGCTGCGCATTGATGTCAGGAGATTGCTCTGCAATATCTCTGATTTTGGTAACCATATCGTAGCCTGACATTTTCGGCATATGTAAGTCTGTTAATACAACTGCATAATGACCTTGTTGCCACATCTTCAAGCCTTCTTCGCCGTTTTCTGCTACTTCAACACCATAACCTAATAAGTGCAACTGATCGGTCAGAACTTGCTGGTTTAAGACATTGTCTTCAACTAACAGTACTAATTTGTTTTCAGCTTTAGCATCTTCCGTATTCAAGTAACTGTTCATGGTACGCGATGGCTTAAGTTGTTTAGGTTGGTGTAAACCAACGGCAACTAGCACTGCGGTCATGAAACTTGTTTTACAAAGCGGTGCGGCATTGAGGTAAAATATGTGGCCGTGATTTAAAGCTGACTCATCCATGGTGCTCAGTACAATCACTTGCTGGTTATTGTGTTCAATTGAATACAGTAGGTCTCTCAATTGCTGGTTGACTTTTTCCATGCCATCAAGCCCATCAAGTACCCACACCACATCCTGTTCGTATTGGTGTTCATCAATTTCACTTGGGTCGACAACGATCGCTGAATTTGCGCCCATAAACGACAAGTATCGCGCCAATATCGCACGGCGATTAGGGTTGTGGGTAAAGGTCACCACTTTTCTGCCCGCCAATACACCCTTATTAGCGTATTCGACTTTGCCACTGATACTAAATGGTAGCTCCACGATAAACTCACTACCCATGCCAATGTCAGAATTAACATTGATTGACCCGAGCATTAGTTCTACCAAGCTCTTACAGATAGATAGACCAAGGCCTGTGCCGCCGTACTCTCTGGTGATCGACCCTTCAGCTTGAATGAAGGGGTTAAAGATCTCCCTCAGCTGAGCTTGAGTCATGCCTTTTCCGTTATCGGTCACTTTAAAGCGCAGTGTGTAGTGCTCTGAAGTATTCTGTGCTACTTCAACAGAGATTTTGACAAAGCCTTGTCTACTCTCATCTGTTGTCGTGAATTTGATTGCGTTGCTACATAAGTTGTACAACACCTGGCGCACGCGCACCGCATCACCCACTAAGTTGCTTGGTATATCTGGTGCAATGGCCAGCTGGAGGTCCAATTTACGCTTTTTGGCAACTGAAGAGAGTACACGAGCAACTTCTTCTATTGTCTCTGATACTGAAAACGCACTACTATCTATTTGTAATTTTCCGGCTTCAATTTTTGAAAAGTCCAAAATATCATCCAGTATTCCCAGCAAAGAGAAGGCTGAATCTCGTATAATCGTAGTAAGACGATGCTGGGCGCCGTCCAGTTCTGTTTGGCGCAACAAATCAATAGTACCAATTACCCCATTCATTGGAGTGCGTATTTCGTGGCTCATAGTCGCTAAAAACGTTGTTTTTGCTTCAGAGGCTCGTTCAGCATTTAGGGTAGCTTTTTCCAGTGCTAGGGTACGTGCTTGCACCTCAGTCTCTAAACTGGTTTGCAGCTGCCTTAATTCGTTTTGAGAAGCTTTGTTGCCTTTAATAATATCGCGGATCTGATTGATTAGTGCGTTTATTCCTATGGCTGTGCCAGATAAGCCAAAACTAAGCTGTTCAGTAACATGTACGCCGTAATCTTTTTTGCTTATGAGGTGTTCTAGCTCTGAATTCAGCAATTTTAATTCTTTAGCAAGTTTGCCGACGATTTGTTTTTTCAAAAACAGCGCAAAGCCAATTGTTAGTATCAATGCTATGACAATAAATACGTAACTAAGAGGGTTAGATGTTGCCACTTCAACTTTTGGTTCGCTATATACTAATACAAGCTCACCGACTGGAATGTCATCTAGAGTGAGGGGTTGATGTACAATAACCTGCCCATCGATGGTCAGTTTAGTGCGTTGCTTAATTGGTGCAACAGGAGTGTCGCTAGATTGAAAAACCAAACTTGGTTTTCCCATCCCGCTGTCAGCATATAAATAAGCATCAATATTAGGGTTACCAGCTTTGACCGATGTTAGCATCTGTTTGGCGTAGTTATAGCCAAGCTTCATCATCGTGTTGCTAAGTGGCGCAGCTAAGTCTTGTGCTTGTAGAGCAAGATCTGGTTGACTGTGTACCACTGTATTCGTTTGCTTCGGCCAAAGATAGGCCCCAAATGAAGCAATACTAGTAATTATTAAGGTGATAAAAACAAACAGGGGCACGAAACCTTTGATCTGTGCTTGTGAAGATTTTTCCATTGAAATAGTCCGAACAAGTAACTTTCAAATCGAGCGTTATAATAACTTCACATCCTAACACCTATAATGGATGATTTCTCTACGTTTTTACTTCTTTATTATTGCGATGTGACTATTCTAACATTGGATTTAAGTATAAAAATCAGCCTTTAGTAGCCCATTTTTGTTGATTTTGCATGAATTGTGCGCAAACAAATTATATTGCAAAAAAATAGTTGACTTGAAAGGGTAAAACCCGTTTAATACGCCGCACGCCCAGATAGCTCAGTCGGTAGAGCAGAGGATTGAAAATCCTCGTGTCGGTGGTTCGATTCCGCCTCTGGGCACCATTTTTAAAGGTGCGCCGACTTAGCTCAGTTGGTAGAGCAACTGACTTGTAATCAGTAGGTCATCCGTTCGACTCGGATAGTCGGCACCATTTAATAAAAGTGGAGTGCTATTGAAACACAGAATTCAATAAGCAAAATTATTTCAAAATGCTCATTTTTAGAGCTATTTGGAATTGTATTAAAAATCCTAAGTGAGTTTTGATACACAAAAACTGTTTGCCCAGATAGCTCAGTCGGTAGAGCAGAGGATTGAAAATCCTCGTGTCGGTGGTTCGATTCCGCCTCTGGGCACCATCTTTTAAAGATGTAAAACAAAGAATTTAATCAATGCAGCTTATAAAGAAAAACTGTATTGAACTTAATAAAGATTTTGCCCAGATAGCTCCTTCGGTAGAGCCATTTGGAAGTGTATTGAAAATCGTATGTGAGCTTTAATACAAACAAAAAATTTATTTGCCCAGATAGCTCAGTCGGTAGAGCAGAGGATTGAAAATCCTCGTGTCGGTGGTTCGATTCCGCCTCTGGGCACCATTATTTGGTGTGCCGACTTAGCTCAGTTGGTAGAGCAACTGACTTGTAATCAGTAGGTCATCCGTTCGACTCGGATAGTCGGCACCATTTATACAATATGAAGTAAAAAACGTTTCCAAATAGTATTAAAGACTACTTAACGTTCAAAATAGAATTTTTGCCCAGATAGCTCATTCGGTAGAGCCCTTTGGAATCGTATTGAAAATCCTCAGTGAGTTTTGATACACAAGAAAATTTATTTGCCCAGATAGCTCAGTCGGTAGAGCAGA
>NZ_JAKRFY010000046.1:0-23873 GCF_022347805.1 Pseudoalteromonas sp. Of7M-16
CAGTAAAGCTGAACTCACCATTAGCATTGGTTGTTACACTCTGATTTATTGCCTGACCAAACTTATCCGTGCCTGTGATTGTGACCGTGATGTCTTTTAACAGCGCATCATTTGAATCAACTACGCCATCTTGGTTTACGTCAAAAAACACCTTACCAGCAATCGACTTCTCACCGGTTTTTGGCTTTTCGGTAAAGCGGATCGCTGGCGTTGGATCTGTACCCACCACCACTTTGGCGATATTGCTCACTACGCCCGTATCAGTGCCGATATAACGATTACCAGTTTGGTATGTGGCACTCGGTGTTTGCGTGATGGTGTAACCATCTGCATTTGATTCAATCAGGCCAGTAAAGCTGAACTCACCGTTGGCATTAGTCGTTGTTGTGGTATTTACTGTCTGACCAAATTTATCGGTACCTGTGATTGTGACTGTGATGTCTTTGAACAGCGCATCATTTGAATCAACTAAGCCGTCCTGATCTACATCGAAGAACACCTTACCTGAAACTGATTTATCACCGGCCTTTGGCTTTTCAGTAAAGCGGATCGCAGGGGTTGGATCTGTGCCGACGACAACTTTAGCCACATTGCTCTCGATACCTGAGTCGCTGCCAATATAGCGATTGCCCGTTTGGTAAATCGAGCTTGGTGTTTGCGTGATGGTGTAGCCATCTGCATTGGATTCAATCAATCCAGTACAGCTGAACTCACCCTTGGCGTTGGTCGTGGTGGTGGTATTTACTATTTGACCATATTTATCAGTACCTGTGATTGTGACTGTGATGTCTTTTAATAGCGCATCATTTGAATCGACTACACCGTCCTGATCGACATCGAAGAATACAGTGCCCGCAATCGACTTCTCACCGGCCTTTGGCTTTTCGGTAAAGCGGATCGCAGGCGTTGGATCTGTGCCCACCACCACTTTGGCGATATTACTCACTACGCCTGCATCTGTGCCAATATAGCGATTGCCGGTTTGGTAAGTGGCACTTGGTGTTTGTGTGATGGTATAGCCATCTGCATTTGATTCAATCAGGCCAGTAAAGCTGAATTCACCTTTGGCGTTAGTCGTTGTTGTGGTATTTACTGTTTGACCAAACTTATCCGTGCCCGTGATTACACAGTACCTGAAACAGACTTATCACCTATCAAAAGCTCTGCAAATGAGTGCCCTTGGGAGGCCGAACCAGATGCAAGTACAATATTGGTTATTGCGTCTGTACCTTGACTATTTGCAAGCACACTACCTGATTTCGCCTCTTTACCATCTCTGTAGCTATTTAAAGCCGCTTGAGTCGGCTGCGTCAGTTTATAGGTGCCAGAAACTAAATCGTAAAATACAAATTGACCATTTGCATCAGTTGATACACGCTGTTGAACAATAGTTTGTCCACCAGCAGTCACACCGTCCAACAATATCTCTATGCCAGATAGTGATGAATCGACATTACTGTCAAAAAGCCCATTATTCACTGCATCAACAAATACATACCCCGATATCAAACCTTGAATAACTTCAGTTGAAGACGTTGCTTTGTTGTTTAGCTTATTTGTATCAAAGCCTTGTGTTTCTACCCAGGCTTCATTGACCACAAGATTATTGCTAGGCACCGCAGTAAGTGTAACTGGAATACGGATTTGTACTGTTTCATTCATTTGAATAAGCGGAATATTACAACGAATAAAATCAGTAAGCGCACCTGTACTTGGAGAGTTTGCTCGAGTATTTGTACAACTACCTGATGAGGTAATCGCATTTCCTGCCACGCTCAAATAACTTGGAAGATAATCGTAAAGTACATTGTCAGCGCTGTCACCAGGACCCGCATTGGTGAGCGTAAATTGATAATCAAACTGACTACCCAAAGCGACTTTATTCAAAGACGCTGTTTTGGTCAACGCCAAGTCTACGGCAATACGAATAGAAGTTTTTTCACTTTCGTCATTATTTGCCGTGATGAGATCTTTTTCATTCGAAAAAATAGAGGCACTGGTCGTTGCGACTTCGCCAGTTGTTGACGGACGTGATAAAATCTTAAAGAACATATAGCGGGTATAAATTGCTGACTGGCCGCCTGTATTCTCAAGTAACTCATTTTCTGCTAAAGATGAACTGCTATTTTCTGGACCTAAACAGTTAAAGGTCGTTTCGTTGTTAAAAGTCAGATTTTGATTGCCACAACGTGCAGTCACCGCACTACAAGTTGCATTAGAGCTGCTGTCACACAAAAACTGCAACTGCTTTGAGCTATTAGCTGGCGAAATAGTAAAGTTGTAGCCGACACCACTGGCCACCGAAGTTTCACCGTTATTATCCGTCAAATATTCCAGATCAACTTTATAAACCACCACATTGTCCAGCGTTGCTGGAAATGAGCCCGGTGTAGGATACCAAGCTAACGGATCACTAATATCATTGTTTTCAATTTTCAGGTTGGCTTCGCGTATTTGTACGGTTAAAGCCTTGTTGAAGCTATTATTGGCAGCGTCACTATCCAGTGATATATTTGAGGCAGATAATTTGCTTGTACTTTCTAATATCCAATCTTGGCGATCAGATGCACTTTTTGGACGAATTTGAATGGTAACACTTTGTACTTCATTACTGTCTAGCGATCCAATACTGCAGCGCAGAGTCTTAGTCACCTCGGTGTAAGAACAAATATTACTTTGCCCAGCCCGAGAAAAACTATTACTTACATATTGATATTCTTTGCCTGTTGGTACATTAAAAGTATGCTCTAGCACTACATTAGTTGCTGCAACAGCACCTATATTGGCAATATGGATCGTTTGTAGGGCGATATCACCGCTTAAAACCGTTGGCTTGGCATACACAACATTCGTCACGGCCAAATCAAATAATGATTGTACAGATGTTGTCGCACTTGCCGAGTTATTCGCCGTATTTGGATCGATATGTGTATTTGATGACACTTGTACTGAGTTGATAACTTGGCCATTCGTTGTTACAAAAGGCCGAGCCACTGTCAGAGGAATAGTGACACTATCGTTGAGGGCAAATGTTTGACCTGTATCTAACCGACAAGTGATCGCAGTTTGTGTATTTTCGTACTCACCGGTATCAACTCTAGTACATGAAAAACGTGCACCGAGCGCACTATTTACAGATGATGGGAATGTGATCCCCGTTTCTTTATTCCCTTCGCGTGATTTAAATGTCGCACTGAAAGTATCAACAATCGTTAGTGAGTCCGCATCTAAGCCAACAATGTCAGAACCCGACAAATTAGTGGCAGTGATCTGATAGCCAATCTCATTTTGAGAAGTCGTGATACTGCTCGCATTCGCCACTTTTTGAATGCTTAAATCAGCACTCAATGCACTTTTAATGGTCGCAGATGCAGAGGCCTCCCCAGGTGCTCCACCGATATCGGTAACAGTCGCAGTATTTTTTAAATCCCCCACAGAGGTAGCTCGAGTTGTGATAGTCAATTTTGGTGCAGTCCCAGACAAGGCTATGCGGCTTGCATCTGCATTTTGATATAAACAAGTCACCTTGCCACCGCTGCCATCCGCTAATTGCTCAGCGGCACTACAAGACCAGTTTGTGCCATAGCTCCCATTCGCGATAAACGTTTCTCCACTTGGCAAAGCATCAACCACGGTAACCTTGCCAAGCGTTGCTCCATTGCCCGTATTTGAAACAACAATACGATTAATAATGTCACCAGCTTGTTCAACTAAACTTGTACTGGCTGTCGTTGATGCTGATTTTGTTTTTGTAATATTGAGCAGCACCGGGTTCCTTGGATGTAAACCCCACCCTTCATAATTGGCAGTGTAATCAACCCCGCCTACCGTCATAGTTGCGGTGTTTTTAGGTCGATAGTTGCTCTCTGTGCCCGTATATATAGGCGAACGCGCCCTTATTAATATCTCAATGGTTTCATTTGCACCAACTTCTGAGCCAGTACAAGTCACCATTGTGTTTGTGATCTCACACCAATCAGCAACAGTCTGCCAAGAGCCATTACTATATTTACGTGTTGCAGTGGAAAGAGGAGTGTAGCCTGATGTATTGGCAAAATTATCCACCACCTTGATGTCCTTTGCAGCTCCCCCTCCCGAATTCACTATTTTGATAAAGTAGTAAAACTCTTTATTCATATAGTTAATATTTGAATCCCAATTCAGATCAGAAGACTTGGTGATGCTAAGATCAGGAGCAACATCCAAAATTGCAATGCTGGCACTATCACTGGTTGACTCTCGCCCACCATGCGCAACACTCGCCCAATTGACAGCGCTTTGACTAACTACTTTTGCCTTTGCTTTAACATTGACTTGCCATGTTTGCGATTTAGCGAAATTGCTTGAGATAGGCGTACAATCAACTCTTTGCGTATTACCTGCGTTCAAAGCACAATTAAAATGGCTAGAACTGTAACTCACATAGCTCAGCGAATCCGGCAATGTATCTATCAAAGACTCAATTGTTGTCGCCTCTGATGTATTTGTAACTGTGATTTTGAACTCTATTTCATCGTCAACATAATAAGTACTGCCATTTAGTGCTGTTTTGTTGACCGAGACAAATGAGGTTTGTGCAATACTGGTTTTAACGCTGGCACTGGCCTGGTTATTAGTAGAGTTTAAATCTAATAAATCGGAACTCACCTGCGCTGAGGTTGAAAATGTCGCCTCCGATGTTGGCGCATTTGCATATATTCTGATTACAGCGCTGTCATTTTTCACCATAGTATTTGTCGATTGGCAAGCGACTACGAGCGAATTGATATTACATGACCAACCAGAAGGTGATTGCACTGTGATATTACTCATACCACTGGCTAACGTCGTACTCATATAAGCTGGCGTCACTGAGCTTGGCCCCAAATGTGTCACCGTTACATCATAGTAATGACGTTCATTGATTTGTATATTTAGAGGTCCATACCATGAAGGTGTTCCATCGGCTTTATACTGCTTTATCGCAACACCTAAATCAGCATTTGGATTTATAGTCGTATTAACAGATGCTTGATCATTTGATGCATCTATTTCCGCAGTATCACTACTGATACTGCTACTGGCCGTAACTGTCCCACTGCTTACCTGGCTCACACGAGCTTGAATATTCAGCGTTGATGATGCTCCAGAATTAAAAGTAGCAATTGTACAAGTTAGCGTTTGACTGCCAACGCAGCGCCAGCCATCGAAATCTACAGTGCTGGCGTTTTCCCACGATGTGAAGCTGGGTAGATTAAGTTTTACGACTGCGTTTGCCGCCGCATCAGGTCCATTATTTTTTACACTGATTTGATAAGTAAAAACAGTATCTAAATTTACTGAAGTAGGATTAGCTGCTAATGAGGTAATGGCTAAATCTACACCCGCAATAATTGAAGTATTTTGAGTCTCAGTATTGTTCAGCAATTTGTTGCTCGACTCATTGTCTGCACTAATACGTACACTCGGCTCTATTGTATCGCCAGTCTGAGCCGATGTTTTGATCGTAACCTGTAATGAGTCACTCACTCGCCCTGATAATTGGCCAATGGGGCATGTTAACTTGGTTTTGGAGGTACCGCCTTCTTGATAACTAGACTGAGTACACGGCTTGGAGCTAGACACAAAACTTGTGGTTTGCGGTAAAAAGAATTCAACAGAAACGTTGTTGGCAGTATCTTCTTCAGAGTTGGTAAACTCGAGGTTATATCTTACATTTCCCCCTCTCGGGACTGTTGTATCTAAATCTTCAAATGTGGAAATTTGTAGGTCGACTGCAAACGCAACACTCGTGTACAACAGAATAAATAATGAGAATAACGAAAATAAAAGCTTCTTCAATTTCAATAACCCGAACAATAAAGCAACAAACAACCCGTTCCTAAAACAATACTAATAAAAACGGATGAGAATTTTATTGAATCTGGTTACTGTAATCCAGTGTAATTTCCCTCAAATAACAACATTTGTAAACAGGAACTGAACCTATAAAAGGTAAAACAAACCCTTTAAAACTAACAAAATAAATTATTGCAGTACTTTTGAATGATAATCAGATAAGCAGCGCGCACTGTGCTTCGCCAAACTATGCAGTGCTTGCCAATCGGCATTTAAAGAATCAAACATCGATAGACGAACATCTTGAAGCGCGATGTGAAGAACACACATACCCAGCGCACCGGCTTCTTCTTCCAATTGAATCAATTTTTCTTCCAACGCTTCAAATGCCTGTATATCGGCTAATCCGCGTAGCTGAGCAAACTCATAATCTAACCTGTCACTTAAATACATGAGCTTGGCATTTAATACCTGCGGACTCATGGTGCTGACAAGCTCATCAATGACTGAATAATCCAGCATGCTTTTTTCCGCCAGAAAGTGTCTCGCTGGCATCAGTAATTGAGCAAGCAGCTTTTCTAGCAACTTCTGCTGGATAGGCTTTGCCATAAAATGCTCAATTCCGGCAATACGATAAGCTTGCTGAGACTGCTCATCAACATCTCCCGTGATAGCGACCACAATAGGCGCCTGCTTAAAATCAAAACTTTTAAAAACACGCCGATACCAGTCTAATCCATGGCCGTCTGTTAAATGCATGTCCAGAAATATCACATCAAATTGAGCGCGATTAAGCGCAGCTTCTGCGGCAGATAAAGTAGCAGCAATTTCATAGTTTAACCCCAATGAGGACAATAGATGTTTCAGAATTTCCTGGTTCAACTGATTGTCTTCGACAATTAAAATATCTCCACACAACTGAGAAACAGCTTGTGGCTGATAGGTATTTGTCTGCTTTTGCCGATTTGTGATGATGGATTCTGATAGTTCTATATCAAAGTAAAATGAACTACCGTGCCCTACTTCGCTGACAACATGTAATTTGGTTTTTAATACTTCGAGTATTTGCTGGCATAGCACCAATCCAACCCCCGCACTGTGAGCAATAGAACGAGCTGGATCAGAAGAAGTAAAAGGTTTAAATAACTGCTCTATTTGCTCTGCGGTCATGCCTGCGCCGGTGTCCTTAACTTCAAACCGAACTATTTCACCTTGGTGCGTTACGCTTTGCTGCGTAATAGACAAAGTGATGATGCCGCTTTGAGTGTATTTAATCGCATTGGACAATAAGTTTTTAACCACCAAGCCAATACTGTCTTGATCAACCAAATACTCTTTATCGCTGGCTATACCGATCAATTGAGTGCGTAGCTCAACCCCTTTTTCTTGTAACAGCGGCTTGAACTGCGCGATGAGCAAATCTGCAAATTGAGATAAGTTTACAGGTACCAGCGTTGACGACTTGCCACGTGCATTTAACAGCACTTGATTTGCTAAATCAGCCAGTGACATGGCCGTAGAAATAATGACATCACAATACTGTTGGTATTTCAACGGCTCTCTGGGCGCCTTTTTAATTAACTCTGCATGGCCAACAATGGCATTGAGTGGTGTTCTCAATTCATGGCTCAAAAGAGTTAAAAAACGCTCTTTTTTCTGTGATTCACGCTTAGCATTTTGAGTGAGCTCTGCCAGTTGCTGCTCTTTGCGACAACTGCACAGTAAACACAGTGAAAAACACAAAATCAGTGGCATGACGATCACCGATAGAGAAAAAAACTGATTAACCCAGTTGTTGGTTCCCAGCGTATCGCTATGCTCATAACTGCCAAGCATACTCAGTCGCAATGTAAAAACAATTAGTAGACAAAAGCAGGCAATCGCAAATGTCCAATGAGCAGGAGAAAAAGAAGAGATGCGCTTATTTTGACCTAAAAATAGCGCTCTCAGGCATAGCACCATCGCTAATAACCATACCATATAGTTGACGACGACACGTATTAAGAAGCTCGGCTCAATAAAGGTGAAATAGATGAAACTGGGGAAGAATATACCTGCTAATACATACCATGGAAATTGATGTGTTTGCACCGAAAAAAACCGTTCCACACCTCGAGTCAGCATATATAACCCAATAAGTATCAAGGTGTTGGGAACCATAACTGACCAAATAGGCGACAGCGACAACGACGCTTGAAACATACATGCAATTGCGGCACAAAATACAAACCCAAACCATAGGCGTGTGCCTGCGATGTGTTTGTGGATCAGCCAGTTAACCATCATAAACACCGCACAAACACAGGTTGTCAGCGCTAAAATTTGTAATAGTAGTTTCGGATCGCCCATGGATGATTAGTTACATTATTTTAATTAATTACTAGTATTATATTACTAATAAAAACCACTAATAAAGAGTAAACTATCATTTTTAAGGGTTGAATTGATTTACAGCCAACCCTTTTGTCTTGCAATACGCGCTGCATCAACACGGTTTGTCGCATTCAATTTGGCGATTGCATCTGATAAATAGTTTCTGACAGTGCCCTCGCTTAAAAATAGAGATTCAGCGATTTGCCGAGTTTTCATTCCTTCACTGGCTAACCTCAAGGCCTTGCGCTCTTTATCGGATAGCGGATCACTGTCATCCAGTGCATTCATTGCTAGTTCTGGGTCTATGACTTTTTGCCCTACTGATATTTTCTTCAGCGCGTTAACCAAATAATCACTGGGAGCCTCTTTGAGAATAAATCCTTTTACATCTGCAGCCATGGCCCGTCTAATATATCCGGCGCGGGAAAAAGTGGTCATGATAACCACTTTAACTCTTGGGTATTTCTCCTGAATAATCTGCGCCAATTCAAGCCCAGTCACATTTGGCATTTCAATGTCACTCAGCACAATATCGGGCTCGTGATTGGCTAAATACTCAAGTGCTTGCTGGCCATCTTCTGCTTGGCCAACCACCTCTAGATTAGCCTCCAAACTCAACAACGCTGAAATTGCGTTTCGCACCAACGCTTGATCTTCTACAACTAAAATTTTCATTTCGTATCCTTATATGGGGAGCTGCGCCACCAGCTTGCAGCCATGCTTTGTGGACCACTTCATGCTACCACCAAGCTCTTCTACTCTCGATTTGATACCGAGCAAGCCATTACCCCACACAACATCACCCACTTCGCCATCATCTTGAAAAGTGAGAGTGTGACAATTGTGCTCCTCTCGCAAAGTGATATGCATATGCTTGGCACTACTATGTTTCATTACATTGGTGATCGCTTCTTTTGCCACAAAGCAAAGACAACTTTCTTTTTCAGCAGTAACAGGGCCACATTCAACAACTTTATGAACCTCAACGCCTTTGTCTTGTAAACGAGACGCCATCACTTCCAGTTGGGCTGTCAATCCCAGCTGTTTCATGCCAGACACAGCCTCACGCACCTCAGATAATGCAGTGCGAGCAAGCATCGCCACTTCTTTTGTTTCATTCTCTGCTTTATCTAACATGCCCGCGGCCATAAATTTTCCAGCCAATTCTGATTTAAGTGAGATAGAGCTTAATGAATGCCCAAGTAAATCATGTAAGTCACGCGCAATACGTTCACGTTCAGCAATTTTTGCCAGTTGCTGGATCTGCTCTTTATTTTTGCGAGTTTCGTTGCTATGTATACGATCTTTATATTCCACTACCCCAAAGCTAAACAACCCTAGTGAAATAACAACCGCCGGGCCAATAAAATAGGGCCAGCTATGAGGGTCAATTAATAATACTGTGATTACTGCAATCATTATCATCTGGATCAACAGCATTAACCAGCGGGCTGGACCTATAAAACAAAATCCTAAAAAGTAACCTATGTAGCCAAATAATGTGCTTGTTCCTGGTGTTAGCGTTGTGACAAAAATACAGATTATCGCCATCCAGGCAATTAAACGAAGTACGTCTTTCGCAGGGCAATTCAATGCTTTGTGGTACAAGTATACAAAACCTAAATAAGCTAGGACTTGTATACTAACTTCGGTTTGCGTATATGAATCAAAGCTCCTAAACAATGGAAAAAAGTAAAATACTGAAAAAAACAAATGCCCATAATTAGCAAACAAATGCCTACCATGCCTAGCCAATTGCATTGTATGGGTCGATTTACCAAACCTAAATCTCATTACAGCCGCTTATTAAGGTATATAGATTGATAGTTTTAATTTAACATGCTTATGCACAATCTATCAGTGACAAGTGTCACTTTGTTCTGCTAAAAAATGACAATCAATAAAGGCGCTACAAAAACTATGCAGCAACATCAATCAGCGTTAATTAATTTACACCTCGCTGTTTTCCTATTTGGAGGCACAGCGCTTTTCTCCAAGCTAATTGCATTGCCAGCATTAGACATTACTGTCTATCGCACAGCAATCGCTTTTATTACCTTGATTGTCATTCTTAAAGTGCAAAGTAAGCAATTGAGACTCAACCAATTAAAAGATTACTTCATTGCTGTGGGACTAGGGGTCATTGTTGGTATTCACTGGGTTACTTATTTTTCCGCGATGCAAATGGCTGGGATAGCCACAGGTATCATCGCATTTTTTACTTATCCTGTTATCACCGTATTGTTGGAACCACTTTTTAGTAAAACACGTATTAAATTTACTGATTTATTTAATGCCGTGGTCGTGATTTTTGGTATATATCTCATGATGCCAAATACGGATTTAGGCGATCAAGTCACCTTGGGAATTTTAACGGGTGTTTTATCTGGTGCCTTTTTTGCTACGCGCAACCTATTACAAAAAAAATACTTCTCTCAATATGGTGGCTCGCACACCATGCTCTATCAGACTTTAACCGCAGCGGTTATTTTGTCCATATTTGTTGACAACCCACCTAGCACCTTACCATTACAAGATATTTACTACTTGCTCTTAGCTGGCATGGTATTTACAGCGATACCTCATTCATTTTTTGCCAGTAGCTTGCGTCATTTAAGCGCGACCACGGTAGGCTTAATTTCCTGTTTACAACCCTTGTATGGCACCGTATTGGCTTATATGCTGTTATCTGAGACAACAAGTATGACAACACTTATTGGCGGCGTGTTAGTTGTTAGTGCTGCCTGTTTTGAAACTTGGTCAATAACAAGGAAAAAATGATGATCCAAGTCTTTGCACACCGTGGAGCCAGCGGTATGCATCCTGAAAACTCGCTAAGTGCAATTAGCGCAGCTTTGGAAGTGGATGTAAATGGCATTGAGCTTGATGTACAGAGTTGTCGTGATGATTATGCCATCATTCACGATACTTGGTTAGATCGTACTACAAGTGGAAAAGGTATGGTGAGAGATGCTACTAGAGAAGCATTAAATAAACTCGATGCAGGTAACGGAGAGGGGATCCCAACCCTTCAGGATGTATTCGATTTGGTCGGCAACAAGGCAACCTTAAACCTTGAGCTAAAACACACATACAGCCTAGATAAGTTTGTGCAATATATTGAAAAAAATGTACAAGCAGGCACCATTTCACGTTCACAGCTTATACTTTCGTCATTTGATCACCACCAGCTTGTGTGGCTAAAACAGAAAATGCCTTGGGTAAAAATTGGTGCGCTCACCGCTTCTATCCCGCTGCACTATGCTGAATTTGCAGAACGTCTTCACGCCTATAGTATTCACATTGATAAAAACTTTATTAATCATGAGTTTGTAAAGGATGCCAAACAACGAGGACTGTATGTTTATAGCTATACTGTAGATAAACAACAGGACATTGAACTGGTCTTAGATATGGGTGTCGATGGTATCTTCAGTAACTACCCTTGTTATGCAAAAATGGTCGTCAACCAGTGGCTAAATAAATAGTGTGTTGTGGTTGTGATGCTAACTGCGCCACAAACCTAAAATAGCATTTACTTGGGGATCCAGCTTCTACAAGTTTAAATAATTCTGTTAAGTGGTATATTTTAATAACACTGACTGTGAATATCTGGCATAGCTTGTTAATTGAGTCAGTATTTACACAACTGGCGAGTGACAGCCTATGACGAGTTTGTACATGCGAATATATAATTTAATTGAAGAGTCTTTATTTTATACCCTGACCAGAAAAATTTTTGGTAACCTAGGGTTCTTGTTTGTATTTCAGTTACTCACATTGGGGTGGCTATATTCATACCTTAGCGAGACAAACAGCGCATCGGCCGGCTTTTGGTTTCTTGCATTTACCTCAGTAGTGGCGTTTATATTTACTTTTTTTTATATGCGCTTTTTAATCGTTC
The DNA here is from genome assembly GCF_022347805.1 of Pseudoalteromonas sp. Of7M-16. Classification (NCBI taxonomy): domain Bacteria; kingdom Pseudomonadati; phylum Pseudomonadota; class Gammaproteobacteria; order Alteromonadales; family Pseudoalteromonadaceae; genus Pseudoalteromonas; species Pseudoalteromonas sp. Of7M-16. The sequence continues at coordinate 12,095 of NZ_JAKRFY010000046.1, forward strand.
GCCCTGTTCAAGCAATGCGCGACAGGTTAGAACAAATAAATCGTCAAGATGGCGATCTGAGCGCACAATTACCACAGTTTACATACGACGAGTTTAGAGACCTCAGCGCACAGTACAACACATTTACAGCTCATTTGGGCGAATTATTAGGCAACACTTATAAGAGTGCTGAAGCGGCAACACTCAGCAATCAACAAGTGACCTATTCCATGACCAATACGGTGTCGGTTGGCGAACAACAAATTACTCAAGGTGATACCATCATCGCTGCCAGTGATAAAGTCACTCACAGCTTACAAAGTATCGTTAGCAATACGGACCAAGTTTATCAGGCCAATACTGAAAGCCTGCATTTTGTGAGAGGCTCGTCTCAATCACTACTAACGCTTGTCAGTGAAGTACAGCAGATAACCACTCTACTTGGTAACTTTTCGACAACCGTTGCCGGCCTAAAAGAAAATAGCGACAATATCCGCAATATCCTCAAAATGGTCGAAGAGTTTTCAGATCAAACGAACCTGCTTGCTCTCAACGCCGCAATAGAAGCGGCACGAGCTGGGGAAGCAGGACGAGGATTTGCCGTAGTAGCTGATGAAGTGCGCAACTTGTCTGTCAAAGTAAACGATGCCACGAGACAGATCAGCGATTTTATCAATCAAATGGATCACCTTGTCAGTGAAACCCATCAGGAATCTGAGCAGCTGATCACACACTCAAGTGGCGCAGAGAAAGCCATCAGCGAAACTTCTCAAGGATTTGCTGATATGAGTGCTGATTTTGAACGTAACCAGTCACAATTGGAAGAAATAGTCAGTGCTGTACATCAACTTGAAGATACGCAAAACCATACTCATCAAGCGGTGCAACAAATTGTCGAGTTAGGTCAGTCGGCAAAAGATCAGCTTGATACTGCGCTCGCAGATTGTCAGCATGCTCATCAGCTGACGACTACAACCCAAAAAGAGTTGCAACGTTTCGTTTAAAAAAAGCCCAGTTAAAACTGGGCTTTTTTCTAGCTGCGAAGACAGTTAGGCACGTTCAATATCAAATGCAATCACATCTTTGATAGAAGCTTTTCCCGTTGCCAACATCACTAACCGATCAATGCCCAATGCCACGCCTGCACAGTTGGGCAGCCCTTGCTCTAGAGCCATTAAAAAGCGATTATCTTTTTCAACTTTAGGTAGTGCCATTTGCTGACGTTGCAGGTTGTCTTCATCAAACCGTTGGCTTTGCTCTGTTGCATTGGTCAGTTCGTTAAAGCCATTAGCGAGCTCCATCCCTTTAAAATAAAGTTCAAAACGCCCAGCTACACGAGGATCTTGCTCGTTTAATTTGGCAAGAGCCGCCTGAGAAGCGGGAAAATGATACACAAAACACGGTACGTTTTGTCCAATTTGGGGTTCTATCTCCATACAAAATAGCAATTGAAGCAAAGGATCGACACTCGTCTCTTGAGCAGCTATCTCTGTATATCCATATTGTTCACATACAGCCTTCAAGGCATCCAATTCAATGGTCAAAGGATCTATAGATAGATATTTTTCAAACGCCGCTTGGTAGCTGATCCTCGTAGCTTTGCCACAAGATAAAATACACTGCATAAGCGCATCTATTTCATCCATCAACAAATACTCATCGAACCCCGGGCGATACCACTCTAACATTGTGAATTCAGGGTTATGGTGACGACCCGACTCTTCGTTACGAAATGCTTTTCCAATTTGATAAATCGCACCACTGCCTGCAGCAAGCAGCCGCTTCATAGCAAACTCAGGTGAAGTCTGTAAGTATAAAGGGAGCCCTTTTGCATAACTGGGCCCAACAAATTGCGTGGCGAATGTCGCTAAATGCACATCAGTGACTGACGCTTGACTCAAACATGGTGTTTCAACTTCAAAAACCCCACGCTCCGCAAAAAACATGCGAATACTTGCCAATATTGCAGCACGCTGTTTCAGTGTCTCAATGTCCGCACTCGGTGCCCATTTCACATCATTCATTGTCTACCCCAAAATATGAATTACATTAGGTCATAAAAAAATCTCGACCAAGGCCGAGATTTTCTAACGTCAAAGTGTTCAAGTAAATAATTACTTAACGCGGCTCACGTATTCACCTGTGCGCGTATCAACTTTGATCACTTCACCAATTTGAACAAATAGTGGAACGCGAACAACAGCGCCTGTTGTTAAAGTTGCAGGCTTACCGCCTGTACCCGCTGTGTCACCTTTTAGTCCCGGATCTGTATCTGTGATCTCAAGTTCAACAAAATTAGGCGGTGTTACCGCTATCGGGTTGCCATTCCACAGTGTAATTGTACATACATCGTTTTCAACCAACCATTTAACATTGTCACCCACTGCTTTTTCGTCAGCTGCGATTTGCTCAAATGTGTCGTTGTTCATGAAGTGCCAGAATTCGCCATCAGTGTAAAGATAAGCTAGATCTGTTTCCATTACATCTGCGCCTTCAACTGAGTCGCCAGATTTAAACGTTTTTTCTAATACTTTTCCTGAGATCAACTTACGGATCTTAACTCGGTTGAAAGCTTGGCCTTTACCTGGTTTAACCATTTCGTTTTCTAGGATCGTACAAGGCTCGCCATCAATCATAATTTTTAGGCCGCCCTTGAACTCGTTGGTGCTATAATTCGCCATCGTATCCTCTAATCATCGTATTTCGAGTAATAAACCTGCTAATGATACAAATAAATGAAGTAAATTTGCATACTAACTGGCAAAAAGAATTGGCTAATGTCGTTACTTGCCCAGATACACTACTCAAAATGTTGGGTTTGGAGTCACATTTCAGTGCCAAAGATCTTGCTGCAAAGCGACTTTTTCCGCTTCGTGTACCCAGACCATTTATCGCAAAAATGCGCTACGGTGATCCTTACGACCCTCTGCTATTACAAGTGATGCCCTTACATCAAGAGTTTATTGCCGCCAGCGGGTTCAATAAAGATCCATTAGAGGAGCAAGATGCCCCTGTTCCCGGCCTATTGCATAAATACCGTTCTCGCGTTCTTTTGATGCTCAAAACAGGCTGCGCCGTAAATTGCCGTTATTGCTTCAGACGACATTTCCCATATCAGGACAATCAAGTTAATAAACGCGCTTTAAAATCGGTTTTTGAGTATCTAGTTACACACCCAGAAATTAACGAGGTAATTTTAAGCGGTGGAGATCCCTTGATGGCCAAAGATGACATGCTCTGCTGGCTGTTAGACGAGTTAGAAGCCTTGCCACAGCTCAAGCGCATCAGGATCCATAGTCGTCTGCCTGTCGTCCTTCCTGCAAGGATAACCGATAAGCTTTGCGACCGATTGGCAAATAGCCGACTCAAAGCAGTTCTGGTCAACCACATTAATCACTCTAATGAAATTGATGATGAATTTAAAACAGCAATGCGCAAACTTAAGCAAGCTGGCGTGACGCTGCTAAATCAATCTGTCCTGCTAAAGGGGATCAATGATAGCGCCCACACTTTGTCAGAGTTGAGCGAAGCCTTATTTGACAGTGATATATTGCCTTATTACTTACACCTACTGGATAAGGTTGAGGGTGCTAGCCATTTTGATATGAGCGAGTCAGATGCAACCAAACTAGTCGCCGAAATGCTGGAGACATTACCCGGTTTCTTGGTACCCAAATTAGTAAGAGAAATCGGCGGCAAACAAAGTAAGACGCCGATTGATTTGCATTTAAGTTAAAATGCAAACATCAACGTATACTATGCATATACGTTGATGTTGTTGCCCAAAGATGCTGTAACAGACTTTGCTGGAGTTTGCGCAGCGGCAGAACTACCAGCAGATTCAATTAAAGCGAGGGCAGCTCGTCCATCTGCTTGCTGTTGCTTTTTCGCCAGAGAAGCACTGTATACTTCACCACCTGGACCAGCGCCAGACATAGCAGGAAGGTTACTTCCGGAAATATTCATAGGTATTCACCTGACAAGTTTGATGGATCCAAGTAAAATATCGACCGATTTACTCAGGACTTTAGGAAAAACATGCAAGCAATCATCGAAAAGCTCAACGAAAACTTAAAAGTTGTTTATCGTCAGTCACTTGATGCAGATAAAAAATTAGATGAATTACAGCAACAAGGGCATGGCAAATTCTCATCACTTTTTAGCAAAGATGCAGGGTTTGAATTCGAAGCCAAGCGTTTTAAACCTTATGTACTTGATGTCGCTGCTGATGTAGATAAATTGAGTAAATCAGAACAGCTCGATGAAGCACACCTAAAGAAAACCGTGTTTAAATTACAGCAGCTACTTCAGTTACTCGCCACATTTAAATAAAAAGAGCGCCTAAGCGCTCTTTTTATTTAACAATTGGCTCGACATCATCTTTATACCAGTCACTCAGCAACCGCTTATCGTAATAAAACTCAGAATCTCTACCAAATTTTATCCTATCCATAAAGTTCATATCTTTTAGTACTTTCGATTTTGCTTCAACAAGCACTTTGCCTGCGTTATCTGTTACGCTGTATGTAATTTTCAAGCGGGGAAAATAAATTGGCTTGATAATACGAATATCATTCATGTTAAATCTGACATCTCCAGCCAAGTCAATATCTTCAAACTTTACAGATAAGGTATATCCATCAGGCATATCTGCCGCCAGTTTATTTAAATGCGAGTCAAATTGCTTGGCGATGCGCTTGTGATATCCACCACGAGTTTCTTTTGCAGGAAACACATCTCTGTACTCTTTAAAATCTAGCCATGCCACTTTCACTTCACCAGCATTGGCCATCATGGGGATCAGCATTGCCACAATTGCATAGTTGATAAGTTTCATCATTTACTCCTCTGGTTAGCCTGTATGTTCATTTTCTGCTCACCACACTGAACAAAAACTTAAGGGTTACACTCATTAACAGGCTTTTACTGGCGTTCACGATTTATCGTTGTGAACGCCACGACTTTGCTAGTGTTGTACTTTGATACGATAAAACAACGCATAAAGTACGGGGACTATGCCCAGTGTAAGTAGCGTGGAAAACAACAACCCACCCATAATGCCAAGCGCCATAGGCTCCCACATCTCACCACCGCCTAAATACAATGGAATTAAACCAAACACTGTTGTTGCCGTCGTTAGCAGAATGGGACGCATACGCTGCTGTGCCGCTGAAATAATGCCTTCAACTGGGTTTTCCGGGGTGTTTTCCAACTCTATTTTAATCCGCTCTAACAATACAATCGCGTTGTTTATCACAATACCCGCAAGCGAAATAATGCCAAGCAAGGTCATGAAACCAAAAAATGACTGCCCTACTAGTAGACCTAAGATCACCCCAATAAATCCCAGCGGAATAGTCGTTAATACAATAATTGATTTACGAATAGAGTTAAATTGACCAATTAATAAGATGACAATTATAAAGACTGCAATCGGCATCTTATCCGCTATAGACTGGTTCGCTTTTCCTGATGACTCAGCTTCACCACCTAACTCATACGAATAGCCAAATGGCCAATTTTGCTTTTGCTCCTCAAGCCAAGGGACGATTGCAGCGAAACCTTCATTCGCTGTGATCCCATCTAGTTGCGCGCCAACCGCAACTGTTTTCAATCTATCACGACGCAAAATCTGGGCACTCTCCCAAACCACTTCGATGTCTGCAACCTGCTTCAACGGCACTGAAGCGCCTGTTGCTTGAGAGTAAACCATCATGGCTTCTAACTTACCAATATCATCTCTATCCGCTGCAACAGAGCGAAGCGTCACAGGAATTAACTCGTTACCTTCACGATATTGCGTTAATTCCAGACCACTAAAGCCAGTCTGTAATGAACTTGCGATATCTTTACTCGACACTCCAACCCGACGTGCGCGAGTTTGGTTTATCTTGATCTGTACTTTTTTGCTCGGCAAACCCCAGTCGTCACTTACCGCCTTCAGCCCAGGTGTTGCAGCCATTTTCGCTTTCAATTGATCGACAATGGCCATCAGTTTATCTTTGTCATCTCCTGAAAGTCTGACTTCTACCGGGTTAGCGATCGGCGCTCCATTTTCAATTTTGCGCTGCTTTATTAATAGGTCAGGATGACGGCTTAATGCGTACCGCTCAATATCAACCATTAATGAATCAATCAGCTTATATGACGTGGTACTGACTATCATCAGTGCATAGTTAGCACTGGTAGGCTCTGGATTGTGAGTTAATAAAAATCTCGGCCCACCACTGCCGACATAACTCACCCACTGTGTAACGCCTTCTGGGCGCTCACTTGATACAAGTAGCTCTTGCTGTATATAGCTTTCCATGTCTTTTACCAAGGCTTCCGTTGTTTGTAGTCGTGTGCCAATCGGTAGCTCCAATTCGACTTTAAAATAGTCACGATCAGAGGGTGGGAAAAATAGCTTAGGAATAAATTGCATTCCTTGGAGTGCAATAAAAAACGCGGCAATACAAGCTAATAAAGTGACCCAGCGATGACGGATCATGGTTGTTAAAAGATTTTTATAGCTTAAATAGATACCTGAATTATAGTCGGCTGATTGGGATTTAACGCGTGTAAAGTATACACACAACATTGGGATCATGGTCATAGCCAATAACCAAGAACATAGTAATGTAATCGTTACGACCTTAAACAGAGAAGCGGTATATTCACCAGTTGAGGACTCAGCCAAGAAAATAGGTAAAAATGCGGCCCCAGTGGTTAGCGATGACACGAGTAATGGTACTTTTAATTCATCCGCGGAATCAACTGCCGCATCAATTGCAGCCTTTCCTCGCTCCATTTGAACCATAATATTTTCAGACATTACAATGCCATTATCAACCAACATACCAAGTGCAATAATCAAGGCTGCTAGAGAAATTTGGTCAATACTGATATGGAAAAACGACATCACTAAAATGCCAAATACCATGCTCATAGGGATGAGGCTTGCCACAATTAAACCGGTGCGCAGTCCTAATGTGAATAACATCACTAAGGTAACGACAAGCACCGCTTGTAGTAAGTTAGAGACAAAGTCACTGACCTTCTGCTCAACCTCTTTTGGTAAAAACGACAGCAGTTTAAATTCAACACCTATAGGGTAGACACTTTCCAAATAGTTCAGAGTCTCTAATACTTGCTCACCCAACGCAATATTGTTGCCGCCATGGCGCATTGAAATCGCCAATGTTAAGCCATCTTCTTGGCCAACACGTACTTTCGATTTTGCAGGATCTACGTAGTCACGATATACGACTGCAATGTCTGAAAGCAGCAAAACCTGCTCGCTACCAGGTACATTGATTATCGTATTGGCTATATCTTCGACTGATTCAAAGTTGCCACTTGGCTCTAGTGCCAATGTTTCATCATTAATATAAATAGAGCCACCGGGGTTGACGATATTTCGTGACGCTAATTGATCTTTAAGTTGACTGGGCGAAATACCTAAGGCTCCTAGCCTCGCATTTTCAAATTCAATAAAGACCCGTTGCTCTTGGTTACCGTATATCTCAACCTTTGCAGCTTCCGGTAAGCGAAGTAATGTGTCTCTGACCTGCTCAGCAACATCCTCCATCTCACGATAACTATACCCTTCAGCTGTCAGGCCGATCACAATGCCAAAGACATCACCAAACTCATCGTTGACGATAGGCGTTTGTGCATCACTGGGAAGATCTTGCTCAATACTTTGTATTTTACGTCGCAGGTTGTCCCAGATAGGCCGCATATTCTTGTAGCTTTCTTTAATATTGACGCTAACAATGGACACCCCTGTTTTCGAGGTACTGCTGACAAAATCCAGTTCAGGAATTTGCTGAACTACCTTTTCGATTTGATCTGTAACTAGTTCCTCTACACGCTGTGGGCTCGCACCAGGAAAGTAAGTAATAACTTGCGCTGTTCTAATAATAAAACCGGGATCATAGTCTTTTGGCATTTTATTGAATGACACAATGCCAAAAAACAATAGCGCAGCGATCAATACCCAGGTAGTACGGTTATTTTCTAAAGCAAGTCTGGTTATATTCACTGTGCCTCCTTGTTAAACTTTACAAGTTGACCTTCACTTACTTTACTCATGCCCGCTGTAACAATGTACTCACCTTCTGCCACACCACTGAGCACTGGAAACCCTAATGTTGAAACATCACCAATCACAATAGATTTCTTTTTAATCTCACCTTTGCCAGCACCAGCAGGCTCAACTGTCCATACATAATTTCCAGATGCGTCTTTGAGTACAGTATTTATTGGCAGGTATAATCCACTCTTGTTGACATCTGCACCTTTAGCTAAAACTTTGGCTGTCATTCCTGGTAAAATGTTATAGTTTTCAGGGCGAGTCATGCTCAAGGTAACTTCATATGCTTTAGTGACTTCATCGGCTTGAGTGCTTACTTCAACAAAATCCAGCGGGAAAGTCTTATCTGGTATTCCAGAAAACTCGGCTATGATATGTTTTGGTGCGTCTTTAGATACTTTTATCATCAAACTTTCAGGCACGTTAACCTTAAGTGTGACATGTTTTATATCCTGTAACGTCGCAACAACCTGCTTAGCCTGTACTTCTTCAAAGCGCTCTATATAAGTTCTAGCAACCACCCCAGAAAATGACGCTTTCAAATTCGTATAAGACAAGTTATTTTTTGCGTTTGCTAGTTTGCTTTTTGCACTTGTAAAATGAGATTGCAGCTGATCATAGTCCGATTGCGAAATTGTGCCGGACTTGATCAACTGTTTCGCTCGACTGAAATCCGCCTGCGCTTTATTATAGTTAGCTTGAGCGTCATCTAGTGAAAGCTGATAATCTGTTGTATCCAGCTTTGCAATTACATCGCCTAATTGGATTTCTTCACCTTGCTTTACCAATAACTCGGTAACTTCACCTGATACTTTAAAAGATAGATCTGCGGATGAAGCTGCATCTACAACTGCGGGAAACTCAACTAAAGGACCGTCTACCTGAGAAGAAAGCAGCATTGTCCTTACGGGACGAAGTTGTTCAGATTGCTGCTGCTCTGGCTGCTGGTCTGAACAACCGATTAATGCAAGACAAATTGACGCCATTGCACATAGCTGCTTGCTTTTTATTGTCTTCATGAAAGCTCCTTTAATTCTATTTAACATCGCGATGTTTTGTCATCGCCGTAACAAAGTTATTTATCCACACATCTAGCACTTCTTTAACCGCTGCTACATTCTCTGTGCCATCTGCTTTTAAAACGGTATCTAGCTCTTTGTGTGCTGTCATCATCACTACGGGTTGAGGGTTATTACCAAGATAAAAAGCAGACTCCAAAGACACATGTGTCAATGCCTCAGTTTGCTCAGTTGCAGCAAGGTAGGCCGTCTTTCCTGCATTATAGACTAAGCGAATCGGGACAAAGTCTCTCACTTGCAATGCAACAGGTTCAAACTGAACATCTGTAAATGCCCCTTCTATCATCAACACTCGCTCATTCAGATTAAGCGGCTTTTCTGTCACCACCTGAAAATGGGGAGCTAGTTTTTTTACCATTTGCGATTGCATATAGTGGCTTAACTTAGCAACATGTAGCGGGTTTATATTCAAAAACTCGGAATCTTGAACATTTATCCATACTTCAAACTGAGGAATATACAATACTTCAACCTGACTGAGCGCTGTTTGATCAAACGTACTGTTTACATAAAGTTCTGTATCTTCATATTCTTCGGAAGGGGCCAAAGAATCATAGCTCGGTAAAAAGCCTGAACGCGTATTTTGTGAAGTAGATGCACATGCGGAAACAAGACATGTAAATGTAAAAATTAGTACAATACGAAACCAAGTCATAAGTCGCTCCATAATCAATTCATTTCCAGTGGTTGTAGCACAATCAAAAGAGATACTTTGATCTCATTTGAAATCAAATGTAACTTACAAAAACAATTATAGTTTTAGGCACCACAAACTAAGACGAATAGCTCTGACCGCGAATAACTAAATAAGTGCAAAATTATCTTCAATCACTCGCGTATACGAACTAGTTTGGTAGCTAAGTTATAAAATCGTAATTAAGTATATGATATGAAGTTAGAGCTAAAAAGATCAGCAGTAAATTAAGATGAGAAAAATTGAAAGAATCGAGCTGGAGGACACGTCTCCAGCCATGAAAAAGTAACGTCAAAGAGCTATCGAAATGAAAAGCTATTTACAGATTGCCACGGATAACCCCTACCGCTAAACCTTCGATATTAAACACTTCCTGCTCAAGATCGACTTCGATTGGCGAAAAGTCCTCGTTTTCTGCATGTAAGAATACTTTTTTCCCTACTTTTTCAAAACGCTTCACAGTCACATCCTCTTCAACACGGGCGACTACCACCTGACCGTTGTTTGCGACTTGAGTGCGATGAACCGCTAACAAATCGCCGTCCATGATACCGATATTTTTCATACTCATACCGTTAACACGGAGCAAATAATCGGCTGAAGGTTGAAACATGCCTGGGTCAACTTTGCAGTGATTTTCGATATGCTCCTGCGCTAAAATAGGCTCGCCAGCGGCTACACGCCCAACCAGAGGTAAGCCTAATTGCTCCGGCTCATCAGCTTCAGCTAAGCGAATTCCTCTGCTGGCGCCTGGTACCATTTCTATAACGCCTTTTTTGGCAAGTGCTTTCAAATGCTCTTCTGCCGCATTTGCACTGCGAAAACCGAGAGACTCCGCTATTTCCGCTCGCGTTGGCGGCATACCTGTGTCTTTGATAAAAACTTTGATGAGTTCAAAAACTTGTTCTTGTCGTTTAGTCAATGGTCGCATATAACTGGTTTTCCATACAGTGCATTTACTGTGAGTATATACAGTTAAAATTAAATCGCAATGCTAATCGTTGAATACTTAGACAAATTATAAAAACAGCAAAGTGATGAGTGTTAAATAGAGTCGCAACGGTGGTAGGTTCATGGCCCATTTAATAAATCAAAGCGGCAAATAGTTCTCCTTCTTGAGCTTTCTAAACAACACTTCGCCGAAGGCCTTCAGCCCCAACTCAACTTATAAAAGGCAATGTATCTGGTTCACTTAAGTCTCGTTCTTTGTCCGGCTTTATTCATATTATTTTCTTTATTAAAAAGGTTAAGGCCTTTAGCTTTGAATTAACGAGGTTGGTTCAACAGAAGTAGTTTCTTCTATCCAGAAACTTTTAATTATTAATGAACTAAAAATCCATCATGGCTGAATAAAAGGGAAGTAATAACACTATTTTTAAATGAAAATTTTGATGAGGGTATTCGATACTTTAGTTATTGAACAGGAAATAGAGCTACTTTACGTAGCTCTATTCAGTTTGTTAGCAAGCCGTAGTAGTATATGTTCCTGGGCAAGTTCTTGTACCTGTACATTCCCAAGTTTTAAATAAACCGCCAGCAACTTGTGGTGTCATCTCCGCAGGGACGTTGGCTTTATCATGGCTAATCACTTTGATGTTTTTCTTCTTTAATTTTAATAACATTTTTATCTCCTTATTAACTACAACCAACCTAACAGCATTTATTATCACTTTCAACATAATGAATAATATTATTTTTAATTTTTATAATTGCGTTAATTTCAATATATCAAAAAGAAATTAAAAAATATTTATTAATAAAAGAACTAAAATTTTGGATAAAAAACGCTATTTCTAAAACCCACTTTTCATCATCCAAATTAACATCGAACAAAGCACCAATGACAGCGAGCGAAGCGAGTGCGTTCAGTTTGCGCAAGGTGAAATGAGCTGTTTTAACAGTTGTTAAGGCTATTACTTCTAACACCTAGCTAGTATCGAATACATGGAT
>NZ_JAKRFY010000047.1:0-22683 GCF_022347805.1 Pseudoalteromonas sp. Of7M-16
ACGTCTATGGTCAAAGTTTTTGCCCGTATACTTATCCTCCCCACACAAAAAAGCGCGACGTACACATCTCGCTATTAAGTGATAATAAGACGTCGACGATAAATCTATTAAAGCCTTCCTTGCTCTGGTCATTCTTTTTACACCCGCTTTCAACTGGATAAATAAACAGTAGTAGAAGGGGCCTGTTTGCGCAATAAGTTTGTGCCTGTCCTTTCTTACATTACTTTCTTACACTTTCTTACATTTTCTTGCAATCCCACCTTGCGCTATCTCTTATCTTGTTTTTAACGTTTAGTTTGAACAAAGCACTTAAAAGTTAGGATTTGCTTTAGGTGCTCAACTTCAATCAGATTATTAATCGTATGATGAGGTTTCAACTTCAAAACCCCGAGCTATCTGTTGCACTAGCGCAAATACGAGAAACTCAAACAATAAAAGTCTCCCGGAGATGAGCTTACTCGCAATTTCAATTCCTTATAAAGCAGCCTGACCTTACCTAATCAAAGCGAAGCAAAGGCAGGCTGTTTAACTTAGTAAGTTTCACCCAAACTACTTAGTGATTTGCACGGTATCAAGTCTAAAACCTCCTTTTTCGTCACTTACCTTCAATACGATTTCTTCTTTTCCATCTTGATTAATATCATAACTGTAAATGTCATTCGAAGAGCTTGGTAACGAACGCTTAATTCGTTTCGGTCTGCGCGATAACCCTCTTCTTTTGTCACCAAAATAAACTTTGAGTTCATTAGTATCTGCCCTTATCAATAAATCAGTTAATCCATCACCATTGAAGTCTTCAAAAATAATCCCCTTTCCGCTCTCGCTGCTTGACTCATTCATATTCATTGCTATTTCAACGCTTTTTTTTGCAGCTGCTTTTTTCTCAAACTGATTATCATTTGTTCCTTTAAAAATACTAATTGTACTATCAAGCGTAACGTCTTTATTTTCCATCGCAGCACTGGCGATTGAAATAATATCCATAAAACCAATGTCAAAAGAGATCACTGCTAAGTCGTTTTGCCCGTCACCGTCAAAGTCGCTGATGTTAGCGATGGCGCTAGTTTCCTCCAAGGTAAGTTTAATATCAGGACTGTCTTTAAAAACCAGCCCGTTACTCGTATGTTCAGAAAAGAAAACCCTATGAATGCTTTCACTGTCTAAATCCTTCTCTTCGTCAGCACCGTCTGAGAGACTCTCTATCGTATGAATATCTGGATAACCATCATTGTTAAAGTCTCTTAACTTCTCGATTTTCTGTTTACTACTTTCGTCAAAAGTCATGAGTGTTTGTAGTTTTTTGCTAGGGCCTTGAGGGGTTGCCAAAAAATACTGCACCTTTTTTAGCTCATAAAACATTAAATCATCGATGCCATCTCCATTTATATCAGCCAAAGTAGGAGTTCGAGGCAATGTATGACTAATCGTCAAATTTTGATCTGAGACATGAGTGACCGTTTGGGCATTTAACGGAAGTGAAATCGGACTAAACTTCCCCGTCTCCTGCTGGACATAAATTGTCTGCTCTTCAACTCCTGGGAAATAAAAGTCAGTCAAGTCATCACCATTTGCGTCTAACGTAAACGCTTGGTGCTTAAAATGCGAAAAAGTATCAGACTGAAATAAAGTATCAGCTTCTATCAAATTATGTGTTTTTGTTTCATCAGCGTGAAATACGCCTCGCTCAGTTAACACAAATGCCTGAGCCCCTTGATGATTTTTAAGTTTACCAACGCTATACATAATCGGCTTTTCTGGTACAACTAACAAAGAGACTTGTTTAGTTTTAAAATCGATTTTTTGTAAATAGGCTGATTCACCATTACCGGCTACAAAAGCTGAGTCTGTATCTGCCACGACAAGCTTGTCATCAGCTTTGTATTGTAAATCGATTGAATCATATGCGTAAACCAAGCTGCTGAATAATGCAAAAGGAAGTAATCTTTTCATAGTAGAAGTCCATTAAAAATAAATTTTATTTTATTGAAATATATAGATATAATTTACTATTACGATTTGGCTAAGCTGCTTTTTTCCACTTATGCTTAGCTCATGTTTTCGGTTTTTGGCCACTTCCATGCATGCCAAATTGTCATCAAAGACAACACGACTTCCAACCCGGTCAGATAAAGATAAAAGCCCCATACGGTTTCCAAATTGATAGATACAAGTAGCACAACAAATAAACTAGGGATGATGATATTCAATCTTCGATTGATATTGGGTTTTAGTGTCAAAGTTAGAAAAATCATGACACTCGGTATCGACATTAATAGCGCGACGGCAAAAAACTCAAATTGAATACCTTCCTTTTCTGCGCTCACGAGCAATGCCTCGGACATAATGCCTGGCACAAACACTTGAATGTAATCACCGTATACATAGCAAAACATCACTGCGACCCAAAGCGCTGAGAGCTTCAGCTTTACATTTATTTGATAGTCCTCAAAAGGAATGGAGATGTCCTTTATCATATTCATATTAACTCCGTTGTTTAAATTAAGCCCTTGGGAAAGGGGTTGTTGACGAAGCTAAACGATATAACTTATAAATAGTTAGGTCGTCCGAGACTATAAGTACGGACACTTATTTATGTTTGAATCACTCAAAGAAAAGTAATAAAAGGAACAGAGTTTGGTCGACCCTATCGAAATTATTCTGACTATGGTGATTGTTGGGCAAGTTTGTATCAGTGTGCCTATTCTTTTATCAAGAGTGGTGAAGTGTGCGATGAATTTGCCATTGGCGTTGTTTTTATTCGCCAGTGGTGTTTTGGCATTAAATTCAACGATAGCTTCTGTTTTACCTGATTACTATGCTTTGTATACAGCCTTTGCATTTCCAGTTCTATTTTTACTTTCCCCATCATTATGGTTTTATGTTGAGGGACTTACAGCTGATTCACCGTGGCAATTACATAAGAAGCAACTTAGGCACTATGTGCTAATAGCCCCGACCTTACTGATCTCCGTGATGATTATATTTTTACCCAAGGACATTCATAATGCCATTTTCATCCTTGATGAGGAGGTCAACGCGCCCTTTGTTAGCACATTACTCTTGGGTATTTTGATCATGATGCTGCTTTGGCTGATCCAATGTGCTTATACACTAATAAAGATTGTACGCAGATTAAATCAATACCGTAAAAAGTTAAAAGACGTTTATTCCAATCATGATAAAAAAGAACTCAACTGGATGAATTGGCTACTTTTTATTTTAGTTAGCGTGTGGCTATCTTCATTAGTGACAGTATTTTCCTCAAGCTTATTTGACCATGCCTTATTTAATAGTAATACGGAGATGGTCCTGTCTGTTCTATTAATATGGTGCATAACCCACTTTGGCCTGCAACAAAAGCCTGCGCTCGCTGATCTAGGCGATGAGGATATCCAAGACATGAGCAAAGATCACGACAACCCCTCTGATGATAAGCACTCTCCGACTAAAAAGTATCAGCGCTCCGCTTTAGGTCAAACACAATCAGCCCGAATTGCAACAAAGATAAACTCAGCAATGGAGCAAGACAAACTCTATTTAGACTCAAACCTGTCATTACAAAAACTGTCAAAACACCTCAATATTTCGCCAAATTACATATCACAAACGCTGAATGAAACGTTATCCGTAAGCTTTTTCGATTTTGTTAACCAATGGCGTATTGAGGCTGCCAAACCTAAAATACTGGCAAATAACAGTACTGTACTCGATATTGCATTGGAGGTGGGGTTTAACGCACGTTCATCCTTTTATAAAGCATTTAAACAAGCAACAGGACAAACCCCTAGTGAATTTCGAAAGGGCCACGCAAGTAGTTAAATACAGCGCTTTTGGCAGAGCTCAACAGGTTTAATTGTGAACAGACGTACGTTGAACTCTGTGATCTAATAAGGGCTAGTCTTGACTGCAACCCTGTATAAAGCTTTAAAACTTAACGTAGACGCGGATATACTTCAGGAATAACGGCTTCATTTAGCGATATCATTTGATAGTAAGCCGCTATTTCTTCTTCAGTAAAGTCTCCAAGTTGTATTTCGACAAACATTTCATAACTTTGAGACTTTTGCGTACTGGGCACAGCTCCAAGCTGATAAATGTAATCTAAATAATGGACAGGGTCCACGTCAGAGCCCAACAATGCGTCCTCAAGAATGATTGGAGTGATACCCGCTTCAATTAATTTATAAACAGCGTCATACAAGCCAAATTGAGAAACCACGCCAGAAATAACAGCTTGATTCTTACCTGCTGCTTGAATATCTGCCACCACATGATCAATTTTTTTGTAGCTGACCACATTGGCATTTTTACGATATTTTGATGTATAGGGCTTTCCTTTTTCATTAACATGAAAACTCGGCATATAGCTAAATAAAAACTCCTGCTCTAAACCTAAAAAGGTAAATCTCGGTTCTGTAGCAGATTTGTTGTCATGCTCAGCCATAGCTAGGCTAGTGTCATCCATATTAAAATTAATCATCGCGGTTTTATGACGATCGCCTTGGTGAAGCTCATCACGTTCACCCACTGCGTAGCGCGGACTATAGATCAATTTGTCCTTGGACTCCATTGATTCAATAATTTCACTGGCCGTTGCCAATTTTACGCCCGCTTGTTGTAAACGTTTAAAAGTTGGTCGCTCATAGATTTCGGTTGAAAACGTTGCGTCACTTGCTAAATAGACATCGAAGCCCATTTTCTTGAGTCCTAAAACGGTTTGCATAACACACACATCGGTTTCTGCACCTGCGACCACCACTCGGGAAATTCCTGCATCAGACCAAGCTTCCATGGCGGCATGAATATCAGTTTCCAGTGTTGAGTTAAACGTTTGTTTGAAGAAGCTTTGTGTATTTTCATCAAGTGCTTGAGCAATACGTGTTATATAAGCAGAATAGTCTAAACCTTGGTCGGTGTTGGAGGCTTCGTAAGTAATGGTTGTTGGCATATTTAAATCATCGGCTTTTTGTGCCAATTGTGCAATTCGGTCAATGCTGGCGTGCAATTGAGGATCTACATTTTGCGGTGGTATTTGATACTCAGGGTAAAAAACTTTAACCCAAAATATATCACTATCCATCACATATTCTTCCTGAGCATCAATAATCAGTAAACCCGTATTTTGGGCACTCAGATAAACCTGCTCACTTTTTTTGGTTTCTGATGCAAATTGCAACCTGTCATCGATGTTACAAGCCGACAGACCAAACGCCAACGAAAGTACTAATAAAGACTTTTTCATAAATCACCTGTTTAATTATCCTTGTTTCAAAGCAAATGAATGGTTGATTACTTTTTAATCAAACATCGATATTTAAACGTTTTATTAACAAAGTCAATTGAGGATATATCAAGCGTCTTACTTGCATCTATTCCCAGCTAATTTAAAAGTGAGATACAGGAATTGTCTGGGACAGGCACATAGTTGTAGTGCATGTAAGAAAAACTGCATAGCCCTTTTATCGTTGTAGCTTAAGAATTTATTAAACTGAATAGAGACAAAAATGTGTCTGTCCCATATTGTCGCTTCATTGACCTTAGGCAAATACCCGCTTGAAACCATCTTGCTCTGTGGCTTGTTTAACGCAGTCTATTATACTTACACCAATTTAAGTTCCTAAGCGCACGCATAACCCTTAACATAAGGCACGTTAAAGAAATGCTTTTTGCAATATCACTAGTAAATATAGGAAAGCAAAAAAGTGCCTGTCCCAAGCTAATTACAAAACTAATAGACTAAAAGGTCCTTAGGTACGGCTTCAACGAGCAAGCCTAGGTGACGAAAAAATCGTTGAAACATGACCAACAATGAAAAGCTCTATTACCACTGCATTTGCTTACCTACCAAGGAACAAAAATACACCAGCCCTCGACTGTTTTTTAACTCTTAGTCAGTACCTAGGTCTTGTAACAATTGTTTTAACCAAGTTGGTGCGGATTTATGGCTGAGTATATAAACTTGCTCCGTGTACTCTAAATTTTCAGAGCCTTTAGGCAATTCACACAACTGCCATTCTCTAACGATATAGTCTGGTAAATATGCCAATGCCAATCCACTTTTAACTAGTTGGCCAAGTACTGCATAATCATTAACCACCCACTTTATATTTCTATCAATATTTGGCGTCTGCCAACCATCACACCCAACACCTCTTTGCTCCCCGCAAAATGGTGAAGTATCAGGCGCTGCAAAAGGGTAATTGACGAGTTGTTTTAAGCTGGTGCTTGTTTGTTTGCGCAAAGGGTGGCTATGTCCCATTGCTATCTGCATAGTTATTTCACCAAGCTTTGTAAATTTAATGTCATTTGGCAAATTTTTTACAAGTTCGCCTGTGACTATGGCCAATTCCACTTCACCTGCAAGCAACTTATGTAATGCATTTGATTCATATTGTGTGTCAAAAGCCAGTGTAATGTGTTTATTCATGTTGGATTGACGCGCTAAAACACTTGCCCATTTGAATTGTAAAATACTAGAAGTAGCAACAACACAGGTTATCGCTTTGCTTCCCTGTTTTAACTGTGCTTTGGTATCTTCAGCTAAATTTGTCAAAGCTACAGCTCTAGGTTGCAACATCGCACCATGTTCATTTAAACGTAATGACTTCCCTACTCGGTCAAACAACTTAACTTGTAGTGAGTTTTCTAACCGTTTTAATGATTTTGATAATGCACTCGGTGAGGTATCAAGGAGCTGAGCCGCTTTTTGCAAACTTTGCTGCTGCGCGATAACTAAAAACTTGTGTAAATCTGCTATTTCCATTTTGGAATCTAAAACTACAACTCAGAAACGATTTAGAATCTAAAATAGCATATTCTAGACTAACTCCAACACTTTTTAATTTAATAGCTTGTTATGAAAAACACTTTTACTTTTTTACTACTTATTTGCTTTTGTGGCTCTGTTCGTGCACATGATCACTCTATCGGCTTACACGGTATGGCTCTATTCGCAATTAACGACCGCATATACGCATCCCACCTCCCGATGCCGCAAGGAAAACATGCCGTACAATTCATTTTTGAAACGCAGCTACCAAATCAATACAAAACGCAACTCATGCCTTTATTAAAAGCGCATAAACTGGTCACAGTTCGACCAGAAACATTCTCTTTAAACAAGCTAAGAGCAGGCCAAATTACGAAATTTTCGGGAGACATCTTTATTGGTCACTTTGAGCGTTCGGGCAAAATCGAACACACAAACATCACGTTTAATGTGCAAAACACGATATTAAATAAGGCTGTGAAATCATCTCAAGACAACGGGCTGTTTTATACCATTGGGCTCGGAAATCGCACCTGTTTACTCGTACATAAAATTGGTAAATCACCAAGCTTTGACCAAATTGCAGTAGCCAATTGTGACTATCTTGCTGGAAACATAGCCGAACTAAACAGCTCAGCAAACAGACCAGTTAAAATATTTGAGTTGACTGATATTGTAAATGCTAAAACCCTATACTTAGAAACCAAAGACTTTAAATAAGGACTCACTATGCCTTCACTAGAAATGCTCGCGGCCTTTTCTGTCGTTTGCTTTTTACTAAGCATTACCCCAGGCCCGTCAATCTTGTACATTATGGCGCGCAGCCTTAGCCAAGGGCCAAGTGCAGGAGTATCAGCCGCAAGCGGCATGGCTATTGGGTCTTTTGTATATGTTATTGCGACAGTGCTAGGGTTGGCAGCTATTTTTAAATACTCCCCTATCGCATACACAGGATTGAAAATTGCCGGCGCCATGTACTTAGTATATTTAGGCTGGCAGTATTTTAAGCCTGCTGAACAACCAGCTGATACCACTTCACTGAGCAAAGCAAATAATTTTTCCATCATGAAACAAAGCTTTGTAGTGGAGCTAACAAACCCAAAAACAGCGTTGTTCTTTTTAGCCTTTTTACCTCAATTTGTTAATAACGATGCGGCACAAATACCAACGCAGCTACTGATACTCGGTACGATATATACCTTAATCACCCTATGCTGTGATATTTCTATTGCCCTGCTCTCTGGCAAGCTTGGGAGTTGGCTCAATAAAAATAATAACCAAAGTTACTGGCAAGACAGGTTGGCAGGCAGCGTAATGTTTATATTAGCTGGCGTTATAGGCTACGAGAGTATTAAATAAAAAAATTGACACTATTGTTGTTAAAAGAAGTAAAAACATACCAGAAGTTAATTCAAAAAAATTACGACACTAACAGCCAAGCCTTATTATCTAATTAGAACCAAAAAAGCCGCAGTATAGCGGCTTATTATTTACTTATATTAAATTCGTAAATTAATTAGATTTAACCATGATACTCGACGCTTTACTATTCGAACCATATTGCCAACCTGCAGGGTTCTGAGAAACAGCATGACCATAAACGTAGACCTGGTCGCCAGTTGCTCTAGCGGTTAGAACTATCGATAACATTGCAGCAGCGTAATCACCTTCTGGTTTAAACCAAAAGCCTCGACAAACTGAAGAATCAGAGTTGCAAATAGCAAACTTTACAACCCCACCTTCTATTGAATAATTTTTAACCTGACCAGTATACTCTACCGAAGCATTTGAAAAAAAATGGAATTAAAAACAAACACAGCGCTATTATTCTTAACATCAATAAATCCTTATACATAAGATAAAAAACATTGTACAACTTAAACCAACATCAAACAAGCACTCATTAAAATCACAAGTAAAACAATCTAGTAAAAACCACCATCGGGAATAAACTTACTCAAAACATATAAAACATTCTTGTCATTTTATTTTCTATGTATGTGAATACTCGCTTTGCGAAAAGTGACACAATTTAACACCTACAAAACAGACCTACCTCCTCACACTTATATAATAACAAAAACAATTTATGCTTTAACCCTCAACAACTTACAATTACTCTTCTAAACTATAAATATATTAATATGTGAACTTTTTATATTATTTTTACTAAAGTACATTATTAACTGATTAGATGTTTTCAATTAGGCCAAGTGGGTTAGCTGGCCAAAGCTAAATTTGGGAGACGCTGAATAGCATTTAAGCCCGGATATATGCCAATGACACTTTTTATTGCATGGGGTTGATCACTGAAATGCGTTTAGTAGATGTTAAAATAATGAGGCAGCAAAAAACTGCCCCGTTGGAAATGATTAATTTAACATAAATTGTATGTCCGGATTTCTCATGTGTAATTCGTGTTATGGCAGTTTAGCAAATACACCTTCGTACTTTTCTTTGTTACGGGCACGCTCATCTGGGTGGGTTTTGATGGCAACAACCTGACCATGTTTATCTCGTTCAAACACAACGGTTCCTCCACGGTATTTCATCACTTTAAATCCATCACCTTGGTAAGGTTTTATCCATGAAATGATACTACCCAATTGCTTTATTAATAGCTGTCCATCGGATAATTCAACTATAATATCAGGCTTACCGTTTGCCGTATAACGGCCTAAATACTCTTCAAGTTGCGAGACAGAAAGTGCTACAGGCACATCGATATCTCCATCAATTAACGTTGTCGAATAATAATCATAATAATCGAAGTGTTTAGGATTGTTATCCAAGTTTAATTTTTTTGCTATTTTTCTTGCTGTTTTATCAGCAAACATTTGCTCTTTTGATTTTCCTTCTCGGTACAGCTGAGCAAAACGATTAAACCAAGCAACGTAGTTTTTTCTGTACTCTGTTAGCACCTGCATATTAATAACCGCTTTACCATGCGCAGGCACAATGGCAGTGTCGCTATCGATGTTTGCAAATACCTTCTCACCCCATATTTTAAAGCTTTTCATACCCAATACACCTGGATTAACAAGATGCTGTGGCCTGATATTTTCTCCAATAAAAAGTACGTTTCCTTTTTTAAGATAGATAATCCCATCATCAAAAGTATGAGAGTTGATATGCTCCAAATATATGGTTTCGTTTCCCAGCTCTAGTGCCATTTTATTTTTAAAATGCAAACGACTGCTAGTTGGGTACTTCGTATCATATTCTTCGCTGTAAATAACATTTTCTTGATTGATGATAGTTGCCCCTATTGACGCAAAAAAATTGTTACCTCCGGTATGATCGCCATGCATATGTAAGTTCACCACATACTTGATGGGCTTGTCGGTCAGTGACCGCACCGCTTCAATTATTTTATTGTTTGTTGACTTACCAAACCCAGACTCTATGAGTACGACATATTTTTCACCAGTTACTATACCAACATTAGTTTCATAACCGATGTCTAAGTTATAAACGTGATCGCGCACCTTGGTTAAGGTGGGTAATAACGCACTTTGCGAATAAGAAAAGTGGGAAAATAAAATACTGATTGCTAAAAGGCACCAAACGACATGTTTTTTCATATTAATTACTCTTGTTGTACTTTTTTGATGTCATTTTCAAGATCTAAAAAAGTTGCACAATGAAATTTTCATTGAGTTTTACTGGAGAAAAGCTGTGGTTTTTTTATTCATATTTAACAGATAGATAGAAGGTAAATAGCTAGTAAAACTTGGCAATATAGTTATACTGGATTCGGAAAATTATCGTTACTCACAATAAACAAAACTAAAGGCTCTCAATGGTCGAGTTTTACATTGGTACTACGCATGTTGATATGGCGCGTTCACAAATTACCACAGAGTTCGGCACTTCGTCGCTAGAACCAAAAGTGATGCAGGTCCTGCTCATCCTTGCAAAAAATCAAGGACAAGTAGTCGATCACGACTCCATTTTACAAACGGTTTGGCCAGATACGGTGACTTCAGCTAACGCCATTCAGCGCTGCATTGGCCAGCTCAGAAAAGTACTTAACGACACAGCCCAGTCACAAAATGTCATCGCTACCCATCCTAAAATTGGATACAGTTTAATTCCTGAAGTAAAGTGGCATAGTCCAAGTACAAAAAAGATTGGTGACAACTGCAACTCCCCCACATCGAATCACACAACTTTTTTGAGAAATAACTGGCTACTAGTTTTTGGTGGATTGCTTTTTTGCGTGATAATGGCGTTAGTCGCGTTACTTATTTCTGCAAAAACAAATCTAACAGTGAAGTCGCTCACTCCTTTGACTGCAACCGACTACATTGAGCTAAAACCGAGCTTTTCACCTGATGGTCAATATATTGCTTTTCAGCGCTTTATCGGGAACTGTGAGAATCAACTTTGGGCTAGAGACATACATACTAGTGAAGAATATCTACTCACAGAAGAGCTGGGTAATTATGGAGTACCACGCTGGTCGCCCGACGGAGAGCGCATCGTTTTCACTAGTAGTGCGCAGTGTAAGCCGAAACAAAAAACAGACACGCTAGCAGCTGAGCAGCATACACATATAAACACGCTTAAGGCATGTAACGAAATTCGAGGCATTTCTTTTAACTTAGCAAAAGCATCATCACAACCTTCCACGCTTTATCATCATTGTGGTTCAAGTACACATAAACAACCTGTTTGGCTAACTTCTTCAACAATCGCTTTCATAACCCAACAAGATCAGATCAGTTATATCAAACTTCTTGATATCAGCACGAGCGAAGTAAAAAAACTGCACAGAGTGGAAAATAAAATAATCAGCGCGCTTGATTATTCTCTACCGCTAAGTAAATTAGCTTGGATCGAGTACAAAAAATATACCCCCCTTGAACTGAATATATATAACACGAGCACACACAGCATAGATAAGATTGAACTGGATGAGCATAAAAGCATATCGCAAATTAGCCATATGCGTTGGCTTTTTGATTCTCCGAGGTTATTGGCATCTAAAAATAACCAACTAATAACTATAAGCCAAACAGGAGCAATGAATACCTATTTACAACCTGCTGCAGAGAAAATACTGTACCCAGCTGTACACCCGAGTAAGAATCAGCTTGTTGCCTCAATGGGTAACTTTGACAGAGATATAGGCCTGGCAAAGTGGTATACACATCAGACTCAAACTCCTAGTAACGTCACTATTTTTTCGCGTAGTAACGTTGATGAGTTTAACGCTAAGCAGCAACCGGGCGGCGCTCTTGTAGCCTTTATTTCATCAAGAAGCGGTAGCGATCAAGTATGGTTATACGATCAAGAACAGCGAAAAACAGTTCAGCTAAGTAGTTTTTCAAACGCAATCACGCCAATGAATATAATTTGGAATGAAAGCGGGACCGCCTTATTTACTCTAGCCAACAAGCATCTTTATCATTTGGCACTGGATGGCAAAGTTTCAGCGATTAAAACTCCACACCCACTCTTAGATATTTATCAAGATAAAGGGAATAATCGACTTTTAGTAAAATTGCTACAGGATACTTTGCCAAATTTAGCGCTGCTCAATTTAAATAATCAACAGTATCAGCCATTGTATTTAGGGGACAGCGACAAAGCGCAACTCACTCATCGTAACGAGCTATTTATTCTCGAAGACAAGTCAATTTATAAAGTGACTAACGCAGTTCGTCATAAGATAACCACACTAGATGGAATTGAAACTAGCGGACTCTTTGCATATGAAGGAGTTCTCTACATCACTTCATCATCTAACTCCCTTTGGCGTTATAACCCTATGTTGGCACAACTAACGCACCTCACTAGTTTTGGGAATACCTTCGAAAACATTAGTGATATCAATGTAGCCGACAAAACAGTTTATTACTCAAAATTTGTGACCATAGAAAAAGAACTAATGCTGCTCAATTTAGAGTGACATTCAATCCAAACTTAGTATTTAATAGTTTAAATATGTACTTACCACCTCTATATTAACGAGCAATCAATATCATTATATATGGGTTAAAAAGGCACACTAGGACACATATTACATGGCAATTTAAAAAGAAACATTTGATTATATTTTTTCTACACCTTTATTTTTATAAATAGAGTAAACAGCCCGAAAAACACTAGAAGAAATTAGTTGTTTCGCGTTACCTGTTTATTCTATTTCTAAACAGGTAACGCATAGCTTGTACAGTTAATTTTAATTACTTAATCTAACCATCAAAGAAGGTGTACTTGTATTGTAGCTAGTACAGTTATAGCCATCAGGATAGCGCAGAGTAACCGGTTTGTCTTGGGCATGAGCATACATCAAAACCGATAACTTCATCTCAGTAGCGGGATGATCATTATTTCCTACTAAGTGCCAGCTTGCTCCCTCTAAACTCACCAACACCTTAGTATTCTCGACCTGAACATTAATAACTTTACGGGGTTGGCAGTCAACTGCCGCAAACGAGCTAATAGAGAACAATGCCAATAAAGAAATTAAAAAACCTTTGAGTTTCATTTCACTTCCTATTTTAATATAATCAACAAACACATTAAAAAACAATATTACAGCATATAAACAAGAACAACAACACAGTAAAATTAAATACATTGATATTTAACCTATGTTATTTATAATTCCTGAGTTACTAAAATCACTCATCATCAATTCAAATATTCACTACGCACTTGAGAAGTTTTTGAAATTTGCGCCCGCCCCATATTTATTGATAAGTTTCCGAAATTTGTGCCTGTCCCATATCTACTGTCACTATATATCACCGCGTCTTAGTTCTAAAACACACACTATGCACTACAACCAATACTTAGCTAACAACAAGCTAGTTGAAGAGTAAGTCAATAATTCACACCTTCCTTTTATGAACGTCTAGAACTGAGAGCCACTCACTGTCATAGTGAACAGCCTAGATCCCATTACAAAAGACAAGCGTGGAAATTATATTGCAGAACACCGACGTAAAAAGGTTTATTTATGAACAAACAAGTCTTACAGTCGAAAGAAAGTCGTACTAACGGCCAGAACAAAAAGTCACAAACGTTACCTCAACATACTTTTGGAACAGCCGAGCGTTTTCAAAATGGCTTTATCACAAATCAAGGGTTGTACGGTGTCATGCTTGGTGAGCGCTCTGCTGCCCCAACTCCCACTCAGATACAAAAACGTCCACTTCCAATTAGACAAAAAGTAACTGGTTCGATCATGAGTAATGAATCATTTATAGAAAATTACACCCTGATGCCCGGGATCAAATACAGTAAAATTGCTCAGGAGTTTAAACTCACCAAACACAGGCAATATCGTCAATTTAAGGCTGAATATAAAACATACTATTTAAATACTAAGAAAAACTTTGAAAATGCATTTATGAAAGACAATTCTGGGAAGGAACGCGCCAAAAACCCACCTACCAATAAAAACTCAAATATTGATCCAAAGAGCGCACTAGAACAACTGGATGTCATGCAGCCTAAGAGTCAAGAAGAAGCAACCTTAATTAGAGAGTTAGACAAAATTAACACTCGCTTGAATAACGGTATCGCAAGTTCTATGCCCTCTAAGCAGCTTGATTCAAGGGCACATAAGTCCGCAATGGAGGTCGAGGATAAAGGTGGTATTGTCGGCCAACATGCAATGGCATTTAGTCAAATGCTAGAAAAACGCCAAGCTGGACCCGTTCTCATTCGACCTGCAGGAAAACATGCCACAAAATATCTCAAAGAAAGTTACCCAGCCAAACCGCTTTGGGTCAAAGGAAAATCAATCGATACATCAAAGCTGAGTGAAAAACATATCAAGTATTTGAATACTGTTTTAGAACACCAAGGCATACCAACGACAGATGCCGGTTTATTAAGTAATAAGCTCAAACAAGGATTTATCCCGGTTGACCAAATTTATTCAAAGTGGTTGAGAAGCATTGATCAAAAAAAATTAGATGCATTAAACACTCCCGCAGAAATTGCGACCTCCATTCTAAATGAAGTAGAAAAAGCAAATAGAGCAATAACAGAAATGATAAAAACAGGTTTGGTCGAAAGCAGTGAAGAAGATGATATGAAGTATGTGAGCGATCCTGCAACCAAAAAAGCATATACAGGTGACTATGACTTGTATTCAATATCACATGCAAAATCAAATATAGGAAAAGTCAATGAAATTAATCGACTAAGAGGAGATGCAAGAAGTAAAGGGAAATACAATCTAAAAGATGACCTTAATTCCATAAAAAATGCCTACATCCCATACGCAGATAGAACCCCCGATGCCCCTAAAGTACATAAGTTGTTTGGCAATATCAGTCGATTTGAGATGGGCATGAAGATTGACTTAAACTCTGCAGCTATCAAATGGGGCGGCTATAAGGGGGGGCAAGTAATCAAACACGGTGCAGAAGCGAGGAACTTCCAGTACCCGCAGGACATCAACGATGGCATTGTCAGAATTGAGCAAGCCGATAGCGGGTTCAATGAAAAAGCCATTGATGACAAAAATAAGCGCTTTTACAACTCGTTCCTCATAAGAAAGCACCATGACCTGTCAGGAAAAAACATTAACCTTCCACTAAACCGCGAGTTGACAAAGCATATGTTATGATTCAGCTTCTTTAGTCCGACACAAACTAGTCAAGAAAAAGGTTACAAAGAGGCACACTCCTGTGCCTCATATTACCTCTGCCTCTATAAAAAACGAGATTGATTCACCTAGCTTATGCGAGCTTTTTTAAACTCACTAGACCCACGTTGTGTAATAGGCAGCAGCTGCGCAAAAAATACAATGTAAAAACCGACTACCCAATAAAACTAACGCGTGCAATAAATAGTTATGGCTTCAACCTTTACTCTTTCAATTTGAAAGCAATGACGGTAGAAGCCACCTTTTTACTGGCTTTCTAACATGGGCTCATTTTCAGAATCATGCCTCAACTGAGGTTGCTTATTGAATATAGGCAGTGATAATAACGCGGACATAAAGCCTAAACTAAACAAAGCACTGAACGTCATACCGCCAACAATGACAGCTGCTAACCCTCGATATATCTCTGAACCATCTCCGGGGCTTAACATCAGCGGCAACATACCAAAAATACTTGTTCCGGTACTCATATAAATAGCACGCATACGATAACGACTAGATTGAACAATGGCTTGCTGTTGACTTTGCCCTGATGCCATTGCCGAACGGTATTGACTCGCAAGCAAAATGGCATTGTTTATCACAAGTCCCATTAAAATAATAAAGCCAATCATAGTGACAATATCCAAGTTTTGTGGAGCGAAATAATCAACGACTTTTAGGTAAAGCATGCCACCAATTAAAGCAAGAGGCATTGACAACATAACAGCCATCGCCAAAGACCAAGAATTAAGTGCCATTCTTATCAATAAAAATAAAATCAACAAGGATATGCAAAACATCTGGAAGAACTCAGTTAAAAAACCGCTCAATTGATCTGCGCTACCTCGGTAATTAATAAATAACCCTTGCTCTGGTCGCTGTGCTAAATATGCTTCAACTTCAGCCTTTACCTGCGTAATAAACGGACCAACGGGTTGACCATTAGCAGGTACTAGGTTTATTGACATACTCACTTCACGATCCGTACGGTATATAGCACTGGGAGCCAAACTGAGCTGCGTTTCTACCAAAGAGCGCAGCGGGTGCAGCCCTTGATTAGGTATCATCACTTCTGTTTGCAATAATTGCTCAAGATGTTCGGGAGTTTGCCCTTTTAAGTAGAACGGCAAAGTATCACTATCTGCATAAAACTGACCAAGGTAAGCGCCATCTGTTAAAGTCACTAAAATCTGATTCAACTCAGCTTGAGACAATCCCATAAATGCGAGCGTATCCACTTTAGGTTTAAACTCTATTCTAGCCACCGTATCTCGCATTGGAATAACTTCAGTGATCCGGGCGTCAGGAAAGGTCTTGATCAAGTGCGCCAGTAATTCTTGTCCAGCTTTTTGTAACTCTGGCAATTTCAACCCTTTTAAATCGAGCTGACTAGTGCGCGCGTCTGGTAACGCTAATCGAAGCAAAGTCCCTTGATAAACATAGGTTCTCGCATCTGGCAAATCTTGTACAATCTCAGTATCTACCCACTTTTTAAACGCGGGAAAGTCCCATTTGCCCTCTGGATAAAAATACAATAAACAATAAGCAGGGTTACAGAAAGAGCCGTGAATATCAAAGGCTGGGTGTGCACCCTGCTCTTTTTGTGCGGCAATACGCTGTTCCATCACATCACCGATCTGTAATTTCGCCGCATTGACTGACAGCGGTTCGTCAAAAGCCGTATATACCATCACAATATTTTCTTTTGGATTGGGTAATAAATCTAACTCAGGCTTCATCCACCAACTGAATATCAAAGCACCAGGTATCGCCAATACCAGCCAAACCGTTCCTTGAAGTTTTGAGCGAGATGGTGCCGTAACAAACATGGTCCATTTATTAGACAACTCCTTTCCTGTAACGATTTGCTGACTTGGCAAAAGCTGCCGCGACAATGCAGGTAATAGAAACAGCGCAACCAAAATTGATGCCACCAAAGCGCTAGAAATCGTAAATGCAAGATCTCCAAATAATTGGCTCACTTCGGAGTGCATTAAAACGATAGGCACAAAAATGACAATGCTAGACAAAGTAGAAGAAATAAGAGCGGCTCGCACCTGCAGTACACCTAGGCGACAGCTTTCTATAAGCGAAAGCCCTGTGTTTCTCAAGCGTTGAATGTTTTCTACGATAATAATGGAAGCATCTAGTAATAGCCCGACGGACAAAGCCATTCCCGCCAAAGAAATTAAGTTTAGGCTGCGTCCACCCAGTTGCATTCCCAAGAGCACCAGAGACAAACACACAGGGATACTAACAAAGATTAGAAATACGACCCGCATATTCCGAATGAAGTAATATAAAAAACCACAAGCGAGCAGAACGCCTAACAGTAAATTACCATAAACTAGTAGCAGCGCCTGTTTAATAGGTAGCGAGTTGTCTCGACTCATCACAACTTTAAGATCCAGTGACGACAAAGGCCCCTCGTTTAACTCGGCTAGAGTGGCTTTGATCAAATCAATGGTTTCCAACACATTAATATCTTTATCTGGTTGCAAGTAAAAATAAATTGCTTGATTACCCTTAAAAGTCGAGTATGACCAATCATACACAAAACGCTTGTGTACAGTTGCTAATTCACCTAAGCGAACAACTCGAACGCCAGTAACCGCAACCGGTAAATTGCGTAGCTCACTCAATGCCATTTGACCCTTAAAATGAAAATCATATTCCTTCGAGCCCAATAAAAGACTGTCTCCCGATCGGTCTACCAACCCTTGTAGCTTACGAGTCACTTGATCTATGCTCAGTGATAACTGTGTTAACTTTTGTGGGTCAAACTCAATATCTACTCGTTGTGCCAGTCGATTGTTATCCATATTGATGCTTGTGATCCCAGGAATATCTGTTATGGCTGGTTCAACATAAGCTCGATATGCATGCATAAAATCTTCTTGTGACTTCTCGGTATCTGAATACAAAAATAACGACGCCAGAGTTGACCCTGCACCATTGCTATAGTCAATCACTCTAGGTTTGGCCACTTGAGAAGGCCAGTCTGGAACCTGATTGATACGCGCTAAAACCTCCATATAGACTTTTTCCATTTCAGCTTGGTAATGGAAGTTTAAGGTTGTCCAAGCTTGGCCATTTGTAATATTAGTTTGTAAATTTTTTAATTGACTCAAACCAGACAGCTGACGCTCAAGAGGAGAAACCAAGCTCTGCTCAATTTCAGCAGCGGTTTTACCCGGCCAAGCTGTCACCACGGCAATTTGTGCTCTATCTATTTTAGGTAACAGCGCATTGGGGAGCTTTACACCTGCTAATATACCCAAGACCACGAGTAAAAATGAAAAGGCGATGATAATAGAGCTATATTTTTCAACTAACCTCATAACTTAATCCGACTTTTAATAGTAACTTCAAGATCATCTTTGAGTGCCATTTTCCCTTTGACCACCACTTTATCACCAGCTCGAATATTTCCTTGGATCACTGAATAGTTTCTATCCGTGTCAGTTATTTTTACGACAACTTTAGTCACTTTGTTATCTTGACCTACACGCCAAACGTAATATTCTTGCTTATTAATAGTCAAAGCATCATATGGCACCTTAGTTAAGTTACTAGCAGCCATCGAGACATCAACGACATGACGTTGTCCTATAAGAAATTTTTCAGGGCGACTGTTCTTGAATTTTAAATGTAAATTGATAGTCTGATCTTGACTGCTTACTAAACCTGCATGGCGATCTAAAAACAGCTCTGTGCCATCGGCTAATGATAGCTTTACATCCTTAAATTGATTGAACTCCTGATATAACTCCAACGCAACGCGGCAAGTAACTTCCTGCTGCTCAGCTGGCAAGAAAACCAGGAGGCTCTCTCCTTCTCCAACCCATTGTCCAGGCTCACTCGACAAAGATAGAACAACACCATCAGCGGGGGCTCGATGAATTAAGTTGTTCAACTGATGCTCAACTAAACGGAATTGCTCTGCATAAATTTTGTTTTGCTCTAATGCAGTTTGGTAATCCCTTTTGTGTTGTTGTAATTCCGAGCTGGATACAACCCCTCCCTCATCTAATTTGCTCAGGCGCTCATACTCATTGAGCGAGTAAACATAGTTTGCATGCGCAGCTTTTGCATTTGCATCCAATTGAGCTAGCTGACGCTTTAAGTAAAAATCATTTTGCTTTGCTAATAATTCGCCCTTTTTAACTTGGCTACCAGCTGGCAACAACCAAGTTAACTCAGCAGATACATGACTTGAAACTTGCTGGCGAAAAGGGACGTCACTATGGCAATACAGCGGCTTATTAATTCCTTGTTGCCATTGCTGAGCTTCACCAACTCGCACAACTGGTGTTGAATTCGCTTGCACTGATAGAACTGCGGACCCGATGAATATATTGGTTAAAATAAAATATCGAAAAAGATTTGGCACTGTGATTAACTCCCTTATTGTTATTATAATGTCAAGATCGGATTAACTTTTCACCTGCAAAAGCTACCCTGCTAACCTTGATTCTATTTCCCATAAATTATGAGTGAGCATGCCTAAACCCACCTTTTCTTCTTATATATTAAAAAATCATCTGTGATAGATGCTGTCTATTCCCACTTAGTTTAATACTAATAACAGCATGGCCAAAATATGCTTTTCGACAAAACCATTGACCCCCCTTATGAAAATAAAATATTACCCCACATATAACTAGAATTAACTATATTTAAGCTGACATTGAGCCAAGATGAAAAATCCCCTTTCGCAATACATGGATGTGCAGGAACAGTGCTCTTTTTTACTATCAAATGCATCCAGAGCTTATTGATTTATAAAAGCTCTGATAGTTGCACTGTCCCTCCTTTGCCTCACCCTATAGTGAAAGAGTCAAACTCACTGATAAAAAGCGAAATTTAAGGTCAGATATAATCCAGTTTAAAAAGTTCAATTTTATCTAAAACAATTTACAAAAGTTAAGTTTTAAAATACAAGCTAGGCTTGTTCGACCCCAAAATAAAACCAATATAATTAATTTAATATTGTAGCCACAATCAAAAAACAATGCAGGCAATAGTTTATATCACTGCTATACTTGGGTTATTTTTAAAACAAAAGCAAATCAGTAAAAGTTCACTACGCTAGATTTAAATATGATATATAATTCGGTGAGGTTTTTACCCATTTTCTGGCTGGATTTTAAGTATTGCTAAAATGTGAGAAGCCTGTGATACCACCCTTAATTGTTATAAGTTTCATATCTTCATTGAGACTTTAGATGCTCCTGCCTATGTGAACATAGCTTTTTCTATACTCTTCAGTGCATTCAAACAATAAACAGCGCTGAATTTGTGATCAGTTCCATTTTGAGGCGGCCATTTTAAACGACTGCCAAGTTAGTGTAGATGGCTGTAATTTTGTCGCAACTACAAGTGTCTTCTGCACTCCCATTGTTGTGGCGATGTAAGTCAGCCTAAGTGAAAATGGTTTGAGCTGGTTACACACAGCATTAAAAGTGGGTTAATAGTAGATGCTAGCCTGCTAAACTTAAAGTACAATGGCACTGCTAGTCTGTACTCAAGTACAAATTGGCAACCAAAAGTTCCCCTTTTACTCGCCAAGCTGAATGCAGGCCAGAGTATTTCTTGTTTAAAGGCAATTATGAAAAAGACATTTGAATTAACGCACCCCAAAATCAAACTAGCAAGGCGTGTAGACGCGGTTAAATATGAGATAAAAAAGTACCTTAAACGGGAGCGCAATAAAACTTTGCCTGAAGGTGCAGATTTTTGGGATTTTGATTGTAGATTTGGTAATACAGAGGCTGAAGCTGAAGCCGTTCACGTATCACAACTCAATAAACTCATTGATCAAACTCAGCAAGAGAATCTAACTTCATTCTATGTTGAAATCCTTGCGAGAGCGGCTCACAGGCAAGCTAAACCGCAATCAGATGATGCCGATTTGAGCGACTAAACATGAAAAAGTGGGTCGGCAATGCTGACTCACTTTTGCCAGTACTTAATCTATTTTTACCTTATTTTCCCAACAGAAAACCTAAATTCGGGTATCTGTTTGGCGTTTTCTATATATATTGCAAGCGAATGTCTATACATAATTTTCTCAGCGTGCTCGCTGAAAAATATACGTACTTACAGCGTAACTTGCGCTTTTATAGGTAATTTATTCAGTAGTGCCGTTGAGCAAAGTGATAGGAATCCGCTTGAATATAACTATAGCCTGTACTCGAAATGGTTTTCGTCACACCTTTAATGTTGAAAAACACCGACATAAGCGCATCGCCTTTTTATAACCAGTTACTTGTCCACGGCTACTAAGGTTTGAACTTATAATAGCTTTGGCCATACAGCCCTTCACGCTTGGCGATAACTAGGCCATTCTTATAGCTGTTTTCATTTTTCAGTTCACAACTTTAGCGAGATAGGTTCAACCGAGCAGTAATTACACCTGTATATAGCACTCCGCCTAAGCCAGAAAGTCGATAGATGCAGCTATAATGGTCAAATAGACGAGACCAAAAAATAGGAGAAATACGACAAGGGCGTCAAAAAGACCAGCAGGTGCAGAGAAATTAGATTGGGTGTCTTTTATACTACTCTAGATAAGCGTATATATAATTTAACTAATAAGACTTTATTTTAACCAAATCAAAATACAGCTGATCATTAGTACATTCCACACCATTCGTGCTATGCAAACTAATGGTCATCCTATTTTGTAAAGCGAGTAATATAACGTCAACGACTAATTCTCTAGAATCAATACCAGATTTCAAAAAGTAGCTTTCCTTTTTACAACCAGTGGATTTTTCAAGACGCACAACTAGTGAATTATTTGGGAAAACAAGGAGCTCTGACACCTCTCCTGCCGCTATAAAGCTAGTTTTCGCTT
The DNA here is from genome assembly GCF_022347805.1 of Pseudoalteromonas sp. Of7M-16. Taxonomy (NCBI): domain Bacteria; kingdom Pseudomonadati; phylum Pseudomonadota; class Gammaproteobacteria; order Alteromonadales; family Pseudoalteromonadaceae; genus Pseudoalteromonas; species Pseudoalteromonas sp. Of7M-16. Next base: position 22,249 of record NZ_JAKRFY010000047.1, read on the forward strand.
CAACAACATTACAAAAAGTTAGCATTATAATAACAATTATACTTTCATTCATTTTTACACCTTAATCACATATAGGCCCGGAGGTATTTTAAATACACTGACCTCTAATTCCGGCTCGAATTTATATATCATATTTCAACACAAAAGGGTAAGCACTATAATAAAAAATTTAAAAAATTGGACAGACACTTTTCTTTCTTTTCTTTTTTAAAGTTAGAATTAAATTGTATAAATTCATTTCCAGCTAAGGCTTTCTGAGCAGCGGGATTAAAATCCGCCTTATGGTAAAAATAAATATAACTTAGTAATATATTCATTTTATTAAACAAGAAGATCCTAGATTGATAAGCAAGGATAAAATTACTTTTTACTAACCAACTCCTTTATACCAATGCACATCATTTTTAGCGGCATGTGCTCTTAACACAGTTTGCG
>NZ_JAKRFY010000048.1:0-15559 GCF_022347805.1 Pseudoalteromonas sp. Of7M-16
AATGGTGTGGGTTATGTGATTGAAGAGTCTAGATGGTTAATGTTTGTACAGCTTTGGCTTTTTGCGTTTGTATAGTTTAAAAGTTAGCGCTTTTGTTACCCTCGTCATTGTGTGCTTGCCCCGCAATCAAGGTTGTTGGTCATTGGACCTTGAAACAAGTTCAGGGTGACGGGGTGGGGAATGGTGTGGGTTATGTGATTGAAGAGTCTAAGTGGTTAATGTTTGTAGAGTTCTAACTTTTAGTGTTTGCATAGTTTACACGACTAGTGCCTTTGTCTCCCTCGTCATTGTGGGCTTGTTCCGCAATCTAGGTTTTTGATTAATGGACCCTGAAACGAGTTCAGGGTGACGGGGGGGAATGGTGTGGGTTATGTGATTGAAGAGTTTAAACGCCCAATGCTTTAGTTTCCCTCGTCATTGTGGGCTTGCCCCGCCATCTAGGATTTGATTAATGGGCTCTGAAATAATCTCAGGGTGACAGGGATGAGGAGTCTTGCAGGCATGTGCTCGGTGCAGGCTCCTCGATTAAAGCAATTTTACTCCTGAGTATAAATATAGTCCCAAGCGGCTTTGCCGAGTATCTGTATTTGAGATTTAAATTCTGGATGGGTTTCATCGCCATTTGAGGCCAATATAACTGCCGACTTACTAGTTTTATCTATGGCCAAATAGCTAAACACGCCGGGGTCTCCGCCATTAAGATGGATATGGTCATGGTCAAGAAACCAAAAATAGCCAACGCCTTCACTGCCCCCAGCATGTGGGGCGTTGTTTAACGGGCTCATCGCAGTATTAAGTACACTCGGTTCTAATGTATCTTGTTTGAGCAACTCCATTGCGAACTTTGTTAAGTCCGCCATGCTCGACTTTAACATGCCATCATATCGCGTAGAGTAGGCATAATCAGGTAGCGCTTGATATTGACCATCATGAAATCCAAAGCGTATTGCGATCGGGTTTCTGCCGTTAAAATCAGCTTCCTCCCAGCTAGTATCATACATCTCTAGTGGTGCAAAAATACTTTGGTCTGAGAGCGTTTGAATGCGCTCGCCGGTCAAGTTTTCGATTGCACTTGCTAACAGTGCAGTTGCTACATTTGAGTATACTGGCGCCAATTGTTGTGTAAACGCAGGTTCATCAGTGTAATTATCAGGTCGATAATACAGACCGCCGGGGTTAAGGTATGCTTGCAGATAATCATTTGAGTCAATGATCACATCGTTAGGGCAGTTACTTTGATTTTCTACACGATTCCAAAAGCTGGTACCACTAGCAACAAAATATATATTGCAGCGATAAATATCTGAGTCTAGTACGCCACTGGTATAAGTTAAAAGGTGTTTTAGATTAGGCTGAGCGTGATAGTTTTTAGGTAACTCAACTGCAAAACTTAATGCCTCATCTAATGATGTATCTAAGGAAATTTGATATTGTGCTTGGTTTAATGCGACTGTGGTACCGAGAAAGCCTTTGCTGAGGGAGCCAAGATAAAAAGGTGTGTCTGGAGTGACTTTGCTTCTATCCCCTGCTAGCCCTGAAGTCCCAAAGCCTTTTTGCATCACGAGTTTGCCATTTTTAATGATAGCCATTGAAATGCCAGGGTAAATACCTGAATCTGCGGCGCGACTCGCAATGTGCTCCAGCTCCTTAAGACTCATTTGACGTACGGCAGGCATGCCAAGCTGTTTAAGGGCCAGATCATAACTGGGTTGGCGCTCAACAGCGAACATCACACGGGAGGTCTCATGAGCTTGCTGATCTGGTTGAATACCTGCCACTTCAAGTAATTTTTTCTGGCTATCAAGGTAAGACTCATTTGAAATGTTCAGCTGCCATCCATTGGGTAAGGTGAACGCGAGCGGGTTAGATAGCGCGCCTTGGGTGACAGAGCCTATTAAGGCAACGTGATCCAATGCAGCCATACTCAAGGCAAAAACTTCAGCGGAGCCAGCTGTGCTTTTCCCGTTGATGACTCGTACTGGGTTGGTATATACCGCACGCTCTGGGGTTAATGATACCTGCTGATTGCGATCTGAATTTACGTTGACGGCCTTTTTGCTATACACCTCGATGTTGTCGTTGGCAAAAAAGTTGGCAAGGCTGATGGCAATGTCATCAATTGAGCCTGAATTTAATCGATTGTCTATGATGATAGCTTGCGTGCCACGAAGCGATGACATCATCTCTCTAAAGGCCTGTTCAGCGGCGCGTATTTCGCTGGCTGTGTCTTGTGTGTCTGAAAAACCTGCAAATCGATTGAGTTTAATAAATCCGATATTGTCCTTATTTACGCCCCATTGCAGTGCGGGGGGGGTGGCGTTATTTCCGGCTTGTTGCAGGGTACTTGGTTGGATATAAGCAAGAAAAAGCTGGTTTTGACCTTGTAGTAAATTCTCCATGTTTTGTTCAAAGCTGGTGCTGAACTCTGCGGTTAGATTGTTAGCCAGTTGTTGAAATATTCCGGGTTGAGCAGCATTGAATACATTGTTTGAGGATTGCAATGAGACTTGTGCATCGTTAAAACCGCTCACCATATCACGCATTATGTCAAACAGTCGCTCTGGCGGTGTATCGGCATTTATCTGTGGCCTGTAGTGTAAATATCGCTGCATCCAGTCGATGCCGCGATGTTGCAAAAAACCGTAATGATCATTAATGCTGTGCCAAAAATACTCAAAATTGTCGAGCGGACTTTGGCTGTTTTGCCACTGTGGCAAATTACATGACGCAGGTAAATTAGCGATTTCTGCTAGCTCGACGCGAGTTAAACGCGACAAAGATGGATCAATATAGGAATAGTGATTGCCTGTAAAAGAGCGTTTAAGGTCGTCGGCACTATCAAAAAACTGTGCCCGAGGCATGTTTAGCTGTTGTTTGCAGCCAATGGTATTAAATTGATATTGGGTAACATCATTTTCCTTAAAGTGAATGAGTTGCCCATAACCTGTACGCTCATACACTCCGCTGAGCTTACTGTCATCGGTGACAGGGAAAATAGTGTCTTCGTCGCTGCACCCTGTTAGTGCAATAACTATAGCGACAGACAGTATTGAGCTTTTATAACGTTTTTTCATGGCATTACCTTGTTAATTGGTTAGTAATGGCTGCCATAATAAAAATTAAAAGCGGATCTGTATGTTGCGCTAGTGTGCCGGTTTTAGACAGTTTGTGACAAAGGAGCAAGGTTTAGATTGCATAAAGTAATTTGAACAAAGACAATGGCCTATGTGTCACAAATGGTCACAATATCAAGAGCCTGTTTCATTTAAGCTTAGGCAATTGAATTGCTTTAAATTGAAAGGTGTCGAATTAGTAATGAGTAGTAGCTTGACCCAAGAAGCGCGTAAAAACTTGATGCTCGTTGAGGACGATGTTGAACTGGCAGGTTTGATTAGAGACTTTCTAATGAAATATGAATTTAACGTCAGCATTGTCACTGATGGCTTGGAAGCGGTGGATAAAATAATTAAGCAACAGCCTGATCTGGTTATTTTGGATATTATGTTACCGGGGCAAAGTGGTATGGAAGTGTGTCGTCAAGTAAGGTCATACTATAAAGGCGCGATTTTGATGCAAACTGCTTTGGATGATGACATCGACCAGATGATGGGGCTTGAGCTAGGTGCGGACGACTATGTTATTAAGCAAGTACAACCGCGATTGCTGCTATCTCGTATAAGAGCTTTATTGCGACGTATAGAGCCAAACAATCAAAAAGGCCGTGAGTTGTCATCAGTTGTGAGCGATGCAAATAGTCTGCAAATCGGCCCGCTCAAAATTAATATTGCAGCGCGACTTGTTCACGTAAATGCGCGAGAGGTGGATTTAACCACCGCTGAGTTTGAGTTGTTACACTTGCTGGCGACTAAGCCTGGTGAAGTTATTTCCCGGGACTCAATCGTGCAACAGCTGCGTGGTTACGAATATGATGGCCTAGATCGCTCAATTGACCGACGTATATCGCGATTGCGAAGAAAACTTCAGTGTGGTGGGCAGCAGCCCGAGTTTATCAAAACCATCCGCGGACAGGGTTATCAGCTTTGTCTTCATACTGACTCGGTCAACAAGTAGGGTTGTAAGATGTATAAAGCTTTTTTACTGCTATGGCTGGTTGTATTTGTACCGATCTTTTTTCTGATCATTCCCCATGATTTTAACCCACTGCCCAAAATCAATGATGCTTCATTAAAATCATTTTTCGTCAAAACGTATTCTGGGACATTTTATTTACTGGATAAACAGCTCTCTATTACGCCAGAAAATCAGTGGCGTAAAGAGGTAGCGCAGTTGTCGAATGAGTTTGGTTATACACTCACATTACTACCCCTTGAGCAGGCCACTGATGTGCCATTGTTACAACTTCAACTTGAACAAGGCGAGTTTGCATTTAGTAATGGTGAACCTGAATTACTGCTGCGTCGTGTCGAGGATAGTCAGTGGGTAATTTCAATGGCGCTTGATGACTCTGTTGAAGAGACCTTAAGCAGAGTGAGCCGAGGTCCTGTTTATATGATGAGTCAGGCGTTTGATGGGGTGCCTGTTGAGCAGTGGCCAGCAGTATTAGATGAGCTGCGCAAGCACTTTCATTATGCACTGAGTATGGTGCCCATCAATGAACTTCCTTTGAGCGAAGAGAAAATGGAGCGGTTAAACAAAGGGGAGTTAGTATGGGTGGCTCAGCCCGATGGTCACTTGCTGTTTTACTACCTTTTGCCAAATGGCAGCTTGGTGCTTCAAGCTGGTGCCTTGCCAGTGCTTAACAATGCTGCTTGGATATATCTGGCGTTTGGGATTGTGTTCATTTTGGTGGTGTCAATTGGTATGTTTTTATGGGTATATCCACTTTGGCGAGACCTTAATCGATTGGATGCCACGGCAACTGATTTTGGCAATGGGTTTTTAGACAGTCGAGCGGTACTTGCCAAAAACACAGTTATTGCACGCCTAGGCCAGTCATTTAATGTTATGGCGGATAGAATTGAGAAGCTGATCTTAGGTCATAAAGAGCTCACCAATGCCATCGCTCATGATTTGCGAACGCCGCTTTATCGATTGCGCTTTGCCATTGATATGCTGGATGACGCGACGGAACAGGAGCGCTACAAATACAGAGATAGTATTCAAAACAGTATTGACGATCTGGACAATTTAATTAGCCAAACATTGACGCTGTCTCGTTATAGCCGAGCCATGGACATCACCCACTTTGCTAAGTGCCATCTTGCGGGGCAAATTGAACGCGAAATAGAGCAGCTCCGTCAGCAGTTTAGCAATCTAGAAATTGACTATACTGTTGACAAGGCACTGATTAAAAGTCAGCTGTTTGTGGACCGTCGGGCATTACTAAGAGCATTGAACAACTTAATGTCAAACGCCTCGCGCTTTGCCAATAGCAAGATAAACGTGTGTTTGCGACTCGTTGAAAATTCATGTTTATTAATCGTTGAGGATGATGGCCCTGGCATTGAGCAAAACCAATGGGCGCGTATTTTTAACCCTTTTGTACAGCTGCAAAATATAGAGCGTGATAGCAACAGTGGCCACGGATTAGGGCTTGCGATAGTGCAGCAGGTCGCGCTTTGGCATAAAGGCGAGGCCAAAGTAGGGCGCTCACCTTTGGGGGGCGCGTATTTTGAATTACGTTGGCCACTTGAGATCACCACCTGATTGATACGTTTGGCAGTGTGACTGTCACACTGTCGTGGCGACAACGTCGTTGAAGGAAAGAGGATGAATCTAATCGTACGTTTTTTATTTTCCATAACCATTGTCATTGTTGTGTTTGTTGTCTCTGCAACCCTTGCTGGGGTGCTTGCCGATATCGCTGGAGTTTGGAAAAAGCCAATCATTGGCGGTGTGGCGGCTGCATGTGTGGTGTTTGCTGGGTATGCCTCTGCGCCAAAGCATAAGCTAATATCAGCATCTGTGTGGCTGATTATCGGGGCGGTTGCAGCGTGGGTTTTATCGAGTGTATTTATGTACGCTGAAGATGCTGCTACGCAATTGCCTTTGTTGATCACTTATGCAAGTGGTGCTTTGAGTCTGATGTTATGTTGGCTTTGGCATAAAAGGGCGTTAACGACAAGCACCGACTAAGCCGATACTCATCGTTAATCGAGATTAAACAGTAAAACAGACCTTTTTATAACTCATTTTTGTTTTGGTATCGTAACTTGCCACCAACCCAGGTTTGCAGCACTGGTATATCGCGAATTTCTTTTGGGTCTTTAATGCTTAATGGATCTTGCTCTAAAATCACATAGTCAGCTAGCTTGCCCTCTTCAAGGCTCCCAAGCCATTGGTCGGTATGACACTGCCATGCGGCATCATAGGTGATGGCGCGCAATGCTTGGTCACGAGTAATGCATTCGGCTTCATTGAGAACAGCGCCCTCAGGAGATCTTTCCATAATTCGGGTTACCGCTTGTTCCATCATGCGCAGCGGCCCCAGTGGACTTACTGACAAGTCACTGTGTAATGTGATCCGTGCGTCAAGGTCTAGCATGGTCTGACAGCGATCTAACAGTTGCGCTTTTTCCTTAAAGATTACTTGATCAAAAGCATACCCCCAGTAGCCAACATGGCCAATTAGAAAGCTCGGTGAAATTCCCAGCTGTTGCATACGTTTGGCGCTCAAATCATTCAGCAACGAACAGTGTTCAATACGGTGGCGGCGCTCAAGCCCAGATTGTCCATTGAGCGCATTTTCATAAACATCCAAGGTGATGTCTATGGCGTGGTTACCATTGGCATGGATAAGCATTGGCCAACCTTTAGCGATTATATTGTTAACCATTGTTTGAAAGTTAGGTTTTTGCGGCTCTTGATCAGCTGGTGGTGAAGTAACAATGGCAACCTCTTCGGTTTGCTGCTCTGTAACAGTCGCAATTACCTTGGTATTTGAACCTGAAACTAAGGCAACCTTCTCGGTTTGTAGATCTGTAACAGTGGCAATCACTTCGGAATGTGGATCCGCAACCCCTTCGGTTGTAGGCGATACACTAAAATTAAAAATACCGTAGTTATTTTTTGGGTTACAGCTGTATTGCTCACTTTGATACCCAGTAAGTCCCTGATTGGAGCCATCTGACACTAGTTTAACGGCCGCTTGAAATGGTTGGTTCAAGTCGACTCGTTCAAGTGGTTTAAAGGGGTGAATATCGTCTTCGGTACTTTGCACGTTGGAGCACAGCTTTGCGTAGCCGACGCGTGCACGTTGTGGGGTGAGAGCTTGATAAGCTTTGAGCACGACTTCCATAATGGGCTGCATTCCAGCTTCAAGCATCATGGTGACACCACGCTCATTGGCAGTTTTAAATATATTGCTGATATTCTTTGGCAAGTCTTCAATAATTTGGGCTTTTTGTGACAGTGGGATAGCGTCAAAACCGTAGCCCATTTGATCCAGCTCTTGTAAGGCACCTTGTTTCTTAACCAATTCGGTCAACTCATCACGTTCACTTTCGGGGAATTTACTTACGATCTCATTTAACGCAATTGTGTTGATGTAAGCCGTGTGTAATGATGCTGCTAGCCAAAATACAGCGCGATCAGGAAATTTTTGGTCTAGCCATTTTATGTCAATCACTTGTAGTTGATTATCAACAAAAGGCATCAGAGATGGATCAACATCGACTCCAAGCAGCCATTCGCCCTCTTTTAAGTGTTTTTCAGCTTCAAGGGCCACCTCGCAAATTGTATCTGGGCTATAGTCTTCTTTCAAACGCTGGCTATCATCTGGCTTATCATTGTAAGGTCCAAGCGGTGCCCAGCTCATCGTCATTGCTGTTGGGACAATATGTACATGTGGCTCAATCAATCCCGGTAAGAGGGTTTGTTGAGGAGAGAGCTCAATGTGATCAAGCTCTTGCATTCCCAGTGCATGCATTTTTGTGCTGACAGTATCTAAGTCACCCACAGCGACTACTGTGTCACCGGCAAAGCCAATAGCATCAACTTGCTCTGTTGAGCCATTTATCATTGGCCGAATTTTTCCACCAGAATACATAACCAACTCTTTCATAGCTTCTTGATCTGATGCTTGCTTATTGGCATAAGCTTGGTTAATACTGTTTTTTATTTTGTCTAAGCTTGGCTGGTTTTCAAATGAGGACCAAAGAGGGTTGTGGCATGCGCACTGGGCGCATTCGTGGCAATCGTGATGACTCATAGTCGTCTTCCTTTTGTTTGCTTGATTGTGAGTGTTTAAAACTATTGCAAAAAAGCATACAACCAAACAGCGGTACATACGTATTACACTGTGTTACAGGGGAGAAAGTGTAGAGATGTGTGTAACTATTTCAGGAAGGTTTGATTAAATATCGGTGCATGATGGATATGCACTATATTATCTAGATTAAGGATGAACGAAAAATATGTTCACATGGAAGGATCCTATCAACAAGGTATGCATTATTGCTTTGTCGATATCGCTTTATTTATTTTTTGATGACAGGCAGTTTTGGTTTTTTCAAGCGAGCTCAGAGTTTGCAAATGATTCAAATAAACCAAGGGATACCGAAGCTGAACTCTCAGTGGTTGGCGTTGATATTCAGAGTGAACTCAATGGAAAAAATGCAGTTAGACTGAGAGAAATTGTAGACCATCAAACTTACCTACGTCATTATGGGCGGTGTCAGCCACCACTTGGTGGCAGTATCAAGTACCGGATAGAAAATGGCATTTATACGTGGGTAGATAGCAAAGGGATAACCAATTATTCGGATCAAAAACCTAAACATCATGCTGCGTTATATCAACCAAAAAGCAGTCGGGTTTTGGATTACTTTGAGCTAAGGATCAAAGGAAAAACGGTTACTCATTCTTTCAAAAATGCACTCATTACGCGGCTAAATGCAATATTCAGAAGCTATACCAGTGTTATTGGGCTACAAGCCATGCGAAAGGTCACACTTAACATAGAGGTGCTGCCAAACAGGCGTGAGTATGAGCGAGTAGTGAAATCGTATGGTGGTGATGGCACAAACACATCCGGAATTTATTTTGGCAATAAAAATACCGCATTGGTAGTGCAACGGTCTTATGAACAAACTATGCAAACGGCGGTCCACGAAGCGGTGCATGCAATTAATCAAGCTGTAATTGGTTACTCGCCGCGGTGGTTAAATGAAGGGCTTGCCGAGTATTTCGAGACAGTAGAAGTAAAGATGCATCACGCTAAAATAAAACCACAATACTTCCTCAATAAACAGGGTTATATTAGTGGTAAGGTTGTCGCTCCTTTAGAACTTTTAAATGCGGAACACCATTGGAGCGCTGAAAACGCAGAACCCTTTTACAAAAGCAGCTGGGCATTCGTTCACTTTTTAATGTCTTCAAACTCGGGACGTCAGACGCTTAAAGATATCATGTTGCAAGAGCAGTCAGAGCCGTGTAGTTCACTCACTGCAAATCAACTAAAGGGTATAATGACAAATAATCAGCCCAATTTGGCGGCAGCTTTTCAAAAATATTTAAATCTTCCAATCAAAACGCAGCGCCTGTAATCCCCATATTCTAATTCTTTTTTACTAAACAAGTCAGAGTGTTAAATTTTTAAGTGGATATCGCAAAAGACGGTACATGGATTGAGCGCAGTTCATTGCCGCTCGTGTACCAAAAAAGAAAGGTGCATATTTTAACTTGAGTGCTACATTTATTTTACTCTGCTGGAGCTGTATCTCAGCGAAATAAGTGCGCACCGAGGCTTATTTTGTTAACAGGTGCGTTTTTTTGCAGTAGTAAAAGTATCTAAAGGATATAAATATGAACTATTCACTTCACCCTTCAGTGGGCGTCGCTAGACTTGGAAATAGCGACGGTCAATTTTACTTGGCACCGGATCAAATTGGAGGGCTTCCCTACGAAGCTGATGAGTTGGGGAATAAAATTGACACCCCGGTAAGCCAGTTTAAGGATGACGAGGGGCGGATCCGCAGACAAGGCCAGCCTTTTAAAATTATTGATGAAAACAATAATGAACTGACGCTATCAAATGACAAGGTTAAAGCCATTACGTGGACTGTACATGTCGCAAACAAAAAAGCGGCATGGTATGAGTTTAATGAGTTGCAAGGCAACTTACTATTCGGTGAAGACAACAGCTACAAAAAGCGAGGTACGCCTTGGCGCAATAAAGACGCAGACGATCGCCGCGCGTTGATTATTGACCCAGGTCCGAGAACCATTTCAGGTGCCAATGACCAAGCTAATTTTGATGAGGCGAGCGCGCCGAGTAATTACCCCGTGAGTTTTCCTCCTAAGCCTTGTCAAGGCACAGAAGTTAAAACGCTGGGTAACATTTTAACGGACAATGAAGGGCGTTTAGTGGTCATCGGTGGTTTCGGTAATGCCGGCGGTAACGAGCCGCTTGAATCATACGGTGGTGCAGACACTTGGCATGACGATATTGCTGATGGGACTGTTTATTGCACAGTAACATTTAACGATGGCAAGGAGTTGAAACTATCTGCTTGGGTGATTGTTGGTTCACCTGATTTTGCGCCGGAAATTGTCAATATTTCCAATTTGAGCGACACCATGTTTGATGTTGCGGTTAGGGAGCAAAACCTATGCCCCGAGCTATTTCAAGGTGGTGAATTTCAAACATCTTATCCGGCCAACTATTATCGAGATATTGAGCCGATTATTCAGCGGATCAGCCGCTATCAATGGGTATCTAATGTCCAATCTATGTCGGCATTTGTGTCAAATATCTTTGATTTTAAAGATAACTCTGAAGACAATAAAGCAAACCGAGAGGCCTACTTTAACTATTTCAGACAGCCTGTTGACCCTGCAACCATGCTGCAAATCCCACCTTTAGAACAAACTAATCAGCAGCTATTTGAACATGGTACTGAAGGGCATTTACCCTTGATGCCTATGAATTCAGGTAGCAACTCAGTCAGTAACGCAGAGGATAATATTGTCGATAAGTTTTTGACGTTAACTCAAACGCAATACTTTTTACTGAGCCAATGGGCTGAGGGTAATTTCTCAAGTGAAAAGCCCGCAGAGCCTACGTCTGCACAAGATGATTTTGGTGTATTTTATGCGGATCAAAGTAGTGTCGGAAATTGTGTGGGCTTGCCTATGTGCCCAGGTATTGAGGTGACATGGAGCATGCAAAACCCCGCAGTATACGCGGCGCCTTATGTGATCAAAGATCAAAGTATGGGTAACGGCTTTCCAAGCGGCTTAGATCCAGAGCGCGATGAATGTGAAGGCGGTGGGTGCCAGCCAGGCGATTTAACTAAACGTATGGCGTGCCCGTGGCAGGCTGATTTCTTCAATTGTACGATTCAAAATGTGAACTTTACCGATCCTACGGTCAACAAAGTGAATGAAGGCACAGAGGAAGACCCAAATATGGTGCCGCTTGCACCAACGTATTATAGCTATTGGTGGCCACCACAAAGTCCGTGGGATGTGTTGACCAATCAGTATGATGACCAAAGTCTGACCCATTTGCCCGCAGGCCAACAAGTAAATTATGCTCGTGGTATTAATAGCTTTGTGCAAATGGTGGAGCATTGGTCAGCACTTGGGTTTATTCGCAATCAAAACACTGAAGAGCCAAACTTCCCATTTTTTACAGAATCGGAGCGAAACCACCAGTTATTTGCATACAAGGATGTCCCTGTATCTGATATCACAGGCAACCAGCAAGATGACGGCACGGACATTCCGGTGTTTTACATTCCAGATGATGTGAAAAGCCACCTTTCATCAGGGTGTGCAAAAGCCAAAGCCTTACTTAACGGACTTGAAAAGAAAATGGCGCAGCCAATTACGGCAAAACCTGCCATTAAAAAAGTGCCGCGCAGTGGTACTCGCACAAGACGGTAATTGAGATGATAAATGCACATGAATGTGATGTGCTGGTTGTTGGCGCAGGCCCCGGCGGGGCCTGCGCTGCATTGAACTTGCTTAATCACACTAATTTATCGGTAATTATGACTGAACAATCCGATTTGCAACGGCTTCGAATAGGTGAAAGCGTATCAGCGAGTATTTTTTCATTGTTAGACTATTTGCACTTGCCAAGGGCGCAATTTGGGGCTAGTTGTTTTACACCTACTCAAGGCAATAGCGCTTTTTGGGGAAGTGATAAATCGGCAAATCGTCACGCGATTTTTGCACCGGATAGAGCAACCTTTCAAATTGATCGAGAAACGTTTGATTTAACGCTTGTTGAAAGTGTACAAAACCGCGGCGGTCATGTATTCCCGCGGACTAAATGTAAAATGGTAACTAGGTTGCAGGACGGACGTTACTTGGCTTTTGCGAATCACCCTGAATTTGGCAAGTTTGAAATTGTATGTCGTTACCTTGTGGATGCGTCGGGTCGTAATTCTTCATTGAGTAAATCAATGGGGAGTCAGGTGGTTCAGTATGACAGGTTAACTGGCGTTGGAGCATTTTTTGAAACCACCAACATGGCGCTAGAGCAAATCCAACTGATAGAAAGTGATGAGTTTGGCTGGTGGTATAGTGCAGCATTGTCGCAGAAAGTGTTGGTTGTCACCTACTTTAGTGATTTTGAATTCATTTCAAAAATGAAAATTAACCGCCCTGAACAATGGTTGAAACATCTTGAAAAGAGTGTGCATATGTCTAAAAGAATTGCCGGATCACGACTTATCGACGACAACCTTTGGGTTCGGCCAGCGGGCACGCACTTCAGTTGCTTTGCGCATATCGAGCACTATTTGCCCGTGGGGGATGCTGCGTGTGCTTTTGATCCTATTTCTTCAATGGGGTTGGGGTTTGCTATGTCATCGGGTTGTCAAGCCGCGACCATCATTGGCAACTCGTTAACACCTGAAGACTTTTTAAATAGAAGCCGTATTTACCAACAAGATTTAGAGAATCAGTTTGAGCAATATTTAAACTTAAAGCAGCAGTTTTACAGCAAAGAGCAGCGCTGGCATGATGCGCCATTTTGGCTCAAGCGCCATGAGTGTCTAAATCGGGTTGCTTGATGTGGCTGGCCATTTAACTATCAGTGAACAGTTTCTCAGATCAAAAACACTTGAGCTAAGAAACTGCAACAGCGTGATATCCCCCTGCTAGAGCAAACTTAATATCTGTTTAGCGTTTTTACGGGCCAAGCAACTTTTTACCGGGTTATTCGAAAACGCTTTTGAAGATATTTCTACTTGCTCACCTTGATGTAAAGTATCGTCATTATAGACCTTCACTCGACAGGTCGTTTTGTCTTGTTTTTCGGTGTAAACAAGTTCCACTCTTTCTGCTTTCATAATTAAGTTTTTGTAGGGGTATCCCGCATTGGTGAAAATTCTTTCAACCTGTACCTGCTGAGCCGCTGATGTAAAAGCAATGAATGGAACTGCGAGCATAATTGCATATTTCATGATAAAAAGTCCCTATGTCTCTGGTTTCATCGCTAAGTATTAGATCCATTGGAAAAACTGACAAACGAGAAATTTTGTTCCATAGTTAAGTTTTAGTTAAGTGAAAATGAAATGAAATCACCACCATTTAAAGGGCTTTGGTACTTTAAAACAGCTGCAGAATTGGGCAGCTTTAAACAAGCCGCAGAAGCGTTATTTGTGACACAAGCTGCTGTGAGTCAACAGATCCGTATTTTGGAGCAGCAGCTAGGGTGTACTTTGTTTGAAAGGCAGACGAGGAAAGTGCTTTTAACTCAGCAAGGTCAAGATTTATTGCCATATTTGCACAAAGCTTTTGGGCAAGTTGAAATGGGACTATCGATGTTAAAGTCAGATCCAAATCCAAACACTATCAGCCTATCTGTTTTACCCTCATTTGCTACGTGTTGGTTACTTCCTCGACTAACGAGCTTTAATAAAGCCTTACCAAGTTATCAGCTTCGGATAGATCCAACCGAGCAACTAGCGGATTTTAATCACGAGGATATCGACATAGGGATCCGCTTTGGTTTGGGTGACTATCAAGGATTAAAAAGTGAATTAATTGCAAAAGATGAATTAGTTATTGCGTATCGTCCCGGACTAATAGACCCTCACAAACCACTTCGCGCTCAGCTGTCTAAACTCAACTTTATATACGATGAAGGACGTGACAATGAATTGGCTTGGCAAGCGCTGAGCTCGCAACTTGACTTAGAAGGTCACACATTAAGCAATTTGAAAATTGACAATGCGGCGCTTGTGCAACAAGCGACTGTCGCCGGGCAAGGGTTCTCTTTATTGCGTAAACGCATGGTGGAACAGTCTTTGGAAATGGGGCAATTAGAAATCTACCCCGATTTCGCTTGGTTATGCGAGTACAGCTATCATTTAGTTGCGCCAGAAAGCCATTTTGAATGGCCTAAATTCAAAGCATTTCGCGATTGGATTGTTGCTGAATTAAATGGGGTGGCGGCGCAATAGGTGAGGAATTCAAGATTGAGAAGCCTCCTATTTGAGAGAAAGTCCGAGGCTGAATTTCCACTGAGTTTACTGACTTGGCTTTGATATCCAAACATGATTTCACAGTAGTTGTAGGTAAGCTCACATCGCCATTGTGGGCTCGCCTCGCAATCCATGTATTAGTGTAAAGCGCCGTTTGTGATGGCCCTGAGTCAAGCTCAGGGTGACGAGGTTGGGACAGGGTGACGAGGTTGGGACAGGGTGACGAGGTTGGGACAGGGTGACGAGGTTAGAGTTGGATGACGGTGTTAGGGCTTAGGGACGAGGCTGGGACAAGAGGACGGCGCTGGAACTGGGTGACGTCGGATGTCGGGAAGTACCGTATTGCTTAGCATTTGTATCCACCGTCATTGTGGGCTTGCCCCGCAATCCATGTTTTAGTGTAGCGCGCCGTTGTTGATGGACCCTGAGTCAAGCTCAGGGCGACGAGGTTAGAGCTGGATGACGGGAGGCGCCATAGTGCTTAGCCTTTACCTCCGACGTCATTGTGGGCTTGCCCCGCAATCCATGTTTAGCGCAGAGCACCGTTGGTGATGGACCCTGAGTCAAGCTCAGGGTGACGAGTTTAGAGCTGGATGACGGTGTTAGGGCTTGGGGACGAGGTTGGGACAGGGTAACGTCGGACGTCGGGGTGTACCATAGTGCTTAGTATTTGTATCCATCGTCATTGCGGGCTTGCCCCGCAATCCATGTTTTAGTGTAGCGCGCCGTTTGTGATGGGCCCTGAGGCAAGCTCAGTTGTAAAGATCATGCCAATGAGGATTACTCTGTTCAATTAATTCAATCTTCCATGCCCTTTTCCAGTTTTTTAGCTGCTTTTCTCGAATAATTGCCGAAATAATTGAGTCACAGCATTCGTAATAGACTAAAGTATGCACGCTGTAAGAGCTTGTAAACCCTTTCACTAAATTGTTTTTGTGCTGATAAACTCTGGCTTTTAAGTTTTTCGTCACACCTACATAAAGAGTTCCATGTGGCTTTGACGCTAGAATGTATACACTTGGTTGCATATTTTCCTCCATGAAAAGTACTAATCTAAATGGTTTTAAGGATAAAAATCTTACATTGTTGGAAAGCTCTTTCAGCCGATTAATCTATAAAGGTCGAGCACAATATATGTTTTAGCGTAGCGCGCCGTT
>NZ_JAKRFY010000049.1:0-14336 GCF_022347805.1 Pseudoalteromonas sp. Of7M-16
ATATGTGACCGCAGATCCATGTATGGATCCGCGTAATGGTTGTACGCCTCATGGTGGTGATGATATTCAGACTGTAGACATTAATAACGAACCTGAACGCGTTTCGCCGATGCGCACAACACAGGTGCGTACCCAATCAAATCCGCCGCAAAGCCAAACAGGGCCAGTAGATAGTTATTCAAATGCCTTAGCAACACAGCTCGGGACTGATTCAGCAATTGCAATTGTTGATTATCTTAAAAAGTTCAATGGTAAAAACGATAACCCGAATATCGTCATTAACAGTTACAAACTATCTAATGGTAAACGAGTACCTCACACAATGTGTCGACCAGTTGAAAGATTTTGTGACAACGTAGATTTTGACGTAACTATCAACACTAACTCTGGTGTGACGGTAAATTATGAAGCGCGTATAACTTCAAGAGAAGAAGTTAAACGCTTCAACGCAGTTTGGGACTCTCTATTCGGTTTTTTTGAAGGTGAATATACTTGTGTCTTAAGTTCGACCGGTACAGCATCTAGTGGAATAATGAAAGGACAACTCGTTTGTTATTGGAGTCCCTATTAACCTCCATCCGCTTAACGCAAATTTAGCGTCTCAATGAACGATTAATGTGTGAGCTAGGCCCTTCAGTCTTGTTCACACTTTCTAGTTTTACCTTGCACACCTGTTTAAAATAGCCAAACACATCTCAAGCTAAATCTTAAAGCCTCCCCTTGGCTTTGAAAAATGCGAGCGCGACACACTTCGCAGTAAATGGCCTGTTTTTAGAGCTCATAAGCTAAGCGCTCAAAGGGAGATCGGTCACGCATAAAACACTTTATTTCGCTTTCGAAATGGTGGAATAATCGCAAAGATTTATTCTATCCATACGTGTTCATTGATTAGGTCTTTGTACATATGAAACAAGTACAGTTAACTGACGAAAAACAGGCTGAATTCAACAAATAGTCTCAAGCACTATTGTCAGATCGCCGTATTTAATCCACTTAAACACGGCAATTTGTGCAACTAATCATGCCCACTTCTGGTGTTATTTTTCAGGTGCACTGACATAGTGTAGGCCGCTTTCAATTCTGGCAAACCAATCGGCAATATTACCGAAGTCACTGAGGTTTATGCCCGACTTTACAGCCAATTTTGGATACGTGTATAACGCAATATCCGCAATGCTCGGTTTAGTACCTAGCAAATAGTTTCTGTCGTTTAAGTGCTTATCAAGATAAGTGAAAAAATGAATCGTCTTGTCGTAAGTTTGCTCCAAATCACCAGGTTTTCCAATCACTTTGATACCGCGATATAAATTTGGACCATTGAGCACCTCTCCGGCTGACATAGATAAGAACTTCTGTATCTCGGCGCGAAGTAAAGCATTTTGCGGATACCAAGTTTTATCTTCATCGTACTTTTCAGCAAGGTATACGAGTATCGCATTTGAGTCACAAATTACCGCATCACCATCAACCAACACAGGTACCTGACCCAACGGGTTTAGCGCTAAAAAATGATCGGATTTGTGCTCTTGAGTGTGTGGATCTAACAGCTTTAACTCATATTCTATCCCTAGAATAGATAAAAAGTGCCTAATTTTATGACTATTTCCAGAACGTGAAAAACTATATAAGGTGATACCTGACATACCAAAAGGATCCTTTTACTGTAATTTTATATCTGCGTCGGGTGATGGCTCACCCGGCTACCACAGATAGTTTTTCATAGACGCCCTACCGAGTAAATGAAGTATTTTTGAAGATTGCAACACACGTTAATCACTGTTGCGCTGAGCAGGTAAATCGCTTTGATACTCTACAAACTCCACCTCAAATCCATCAGGGTCAATAAAGTAAACATTTTTACGATAAGGGTGCTGCGCACCGGTCTTGTCCACCTTATAACCCGCATCATTCAAGCGCTTAATCACACCTTCTAAACAATTCACGACATAAGCAAAGTGACCAAGGCCGACCTGATGTCCAGATAGCACCTTGTTTTCGCCTTCGCCATGATCACTAAAAGCAAGATAATGGAAGTCGTCACCAAAATGAAGCCACTGTCTTGGCTTGCCAAACCACTCCCCATGACCTTTACTTCTCACCTTCCAATGGGGAAAGGCAGCCCGATAAAAGTGCAGTGCCGACTCTATATTTTTGACTACAAGATTGACATGTTCTAAGTACATACGCGCGCCTTATTTGTTTTCCATGGTGTGATTAAACGTTGAGTTTTTATCAAAAATTAATTGCGCTATATAAGCTTTGATGAGTGTTTTCATTGTCTTTCCTCCTTTGAGTTGAACACACCTTAAAAGCTCAACTTAACTTGAGGTAAAGGCTTTTTTATACTTTTTATAGATGTGACAAGCGCTCAGCAAATACACTCTGGATAAACTCTACAAAGGCGCGAACTTTGGGAATGTGTAAACGGTTTTTTGGATACAGTGCATACACCTCCACTGCAGGCAACTGCCAGTGAGGTAGGACACGAAGCAATATACTTTGTTCTGGTTCTTGTGCACACATGTAGTCTGGCAATATGGCGGTGCCCACCCCATCCAAGACCATTTGTTTAAGCACCACGTAGTCGTCAACACGCATTCTTGGGACAACTGAGATATCACACTGTTGCGCCCCGTTTTGAAGACGGATCATTTCAGATTTTTGAATACTACTCATCAGTAACACAGCGTGATTTTCAAGCTCATGAGGCGATGCTATCGGACCGTACTGCTTCATATAACTGTAACTTGCGTACAACCTGCGAGAAACACATCCTAAGCGTTTGGCAATCAAACGAGAATCGGCCAATTCGCCGATACGTATCACCAAGTCAAACCCTTCATCAATCACATCGACACGGCGGTTTAGTAAACTGAGTTGTAAATTGACCTGTGGGTGCGCACGCATAAACTGACTCAGTACCGGTTTAAGGATCTCATGCCCCATACCAACAGACATACCAACTTTGAGTTCGCCGGATACCTCGGTAAGCGCTTGCGCAACACTGGCATTGGCCAACTCAACCTGTTCTTTAATTTGCCGACAGTGCGTAAGGTACGTTCTGCCGGCTTCAGTTAAATGTTGCGAACGGGTGGTGCGCTGCAAAAGCGTGATCCCCAAATTCGCTTCAAGTTGTGTAATTTTTCGGCTTAAATTGGCCTTTGGCATATTGAGACGCTCAGCCGCCAAGGTAAAACTGCCCGCATCAACGACGGCTAAAAATAACAGCATTGAATTCAGATCTGTTTTCTCCATTACTCACCCCTATTGTTGTTGAATGTGGAAAAGTAATTTTATTTTATAGGTATATATAAAACAACCGGCTTTCCTTAGACTTTACTCATCACTTCGAAACAGATTAAACACAAAAGGAAACCACGATGAATATTCTTTCTAGAGACACACTACAGTTAGGCGGATTTGCAGGGATCACTGAGCACAGACTAGTTACCGACAGCCGAGTATTTGCAGGGCGTAAAAAGCCTGAAACATTTGAGGGGCTAGGCAGTATGGTATACCTAGCAGACGCCCGCTACCTGCCACAAGGCCAATCGGGTATGCACCCACACAGCGAAATTGACGTCATTTCAATTGTGCTAGAAGGGCGCGTCAGTCACGAAGGTTCGCTTGAGCACGGCAAAGATTTAATCGCAGGAGATGTACAAGTTCAAAGGGCGGGCGGTGAAGGTTTCAGTCACAATGAAATTAACCCTGATAACCAACCTAATCGCATGTTGCAAGTATGGGCACTACCTGAAGTATCTGGGCAAGCTGCTGAATATAAGTCTTATACACCTAAAACAAAAGGTACAACACGCATTTATGGCGGCGACCAATCACAAACAGATACCTTCGCCAGCGCCACTACAATGGACATCGTCCATTTAGATACCGCTGACAGTATCGAGATAACCAATGATGCCTTGGTTTATGTTATTGCTGGTAATGCGGAGCTGCGCCACAAAGATGAATCCATTGAAATAAAAGAAGGTGATTTAGTTAGAAATACAGAGCTAAAAATCGTCGCTAGAGCACATACACAACTGCTTGTTGTCTCTCATCGCTAACCTCAGCTTAAACAATAGGAGCAATGACTATGAAAACCAGCACACCGAATCAACATTTACTGGCTTTGATCAACTACATTGCATTACTGCCACTGGTGTATTTTATTCCAGACCTGATAGCGCCATTTATTGGCGCAAATAAACTGCTGCATGTTGCCATTGCTGTGGCACTTATCGTGCCCGTGATCTCTTACGTTGTCATGCCTGTTGCGGTCAAGCTACTTTCAAGGAACAACGTACAATGATGACTACACAATACCACCCACAGTGTGGGTGGTTAAGTTGTCTATCGACGATAAGTTATCAATGGAATGACAAGCCATACATTAGCACGCGGCCTGCGTTATAGTAATCAGCCGTGCCTGTTGCTGAGATTCTGATTTTAGAAGTCGTTACAGCCTGCGGTAATCTGTAAAGCTCTCTGACAAATCCCTTGCTAGGAATGCTAGAGGTAAATTCAAAGTCTCCCTTTTTGACCCAAGCGCCATTTTCCCATGCTTCCAGCGTAAATGTGGTTAATCTATTGCCTTGACCGTTATTGTACGTGCCTAATTTGAAAGACTGTATGGTAAAGTTTCTTTTCAGCTCTATTGAAAACGACATGGGGAAAGGTAGACCGCCCGTGTCTGACTGCAAATAAATACCTTTCGTTGCATCATCTGTATCCATCAGGCAAGTCTCATTCAGAGGTCTGGTGTAATCAAATTCCCCTCCAGAGAATACCGGATCTGAGTCCAGACGGACAACATCAGAACATGCAGGTGGGGTTGTTAAAGCATCACTGTATTCAAAGCCAAAGTCCCCCTTGCTGCCGTTAGAGCCGTACCAAGTGCCAGTCCAGACATTTGCGGCGTTTCGAGTACCTGTAAACCATTTTACGTTGCCATTGTCATTGAGTTTAAAGTGAACTCTAGGCTCTAGACCACTGCCGTAGAAAGCGTTATTGGTTTCTTCAACTTCACCTGACAAAGTCACGTATTGGCCATCGTTGCCAATAAGCATATTTCCCTGTTGAGTTAAGTTTATTGAAATCGAGTTGGTTGCATGGTTAACACCATCAAGTGAATCATCAAAATTAATCACAACGTTTTGCGCAAATGCACAGGGCGCTGCGAAAAGTGAAGCCAGAACAATCCTTTTACTAAGTTTCATGTATATACCTTTAAGTTAGTTGTTTTTTTGATCAATTACAGATATCTACCGCTATAGACTCCGAGCGAAAGAAAATAATTACAAAATTTTGTTGTGAAATTGTTACATGTAGGCAAGGTTAAATATATCCACCAAAAGCTTGGTTTCTTAATTCACGGTAAGCTGTGCTCATGTTTGTGCATTCACAGTCTATAGCTATAACTGAAATATTGACTAAGTTAAAGGGATACGTATCTGTCGAATATAGAGGTTAGAAATATTTTACCGGGGTTCGAGTGGTAATGTGCAAGTGTGATATCGGGGTCAAGCGGCGGATAGGAACTTTGCTGCCAAGGCGTGTCCTTTAACTTAACAATGTAGTGGTGAGCCGTGCTCTGTGCGTTGGCAATACAAGGCAGCACCATACTGGTAATCAGTAAAGATGAACATTGGAATTTCATAGACATTGTCAACCCCCTTTACAAACACGAATCGAGCTTTGCCCATGGCTGTCCAGCACCATGATTTTGCGCTGGATTTATGCCTCGATTCCACCAGCGAGCCCGATATTCTATGTCATTGAGGTGGACTGTTGTTCCTTGACCATAAGCGACTGTCGCCGACCATGGGGTACTGCCAGTGCAACCCGGAGGCTTTTCACCAATTTGAATTTGTAAAGAAAACTCCGCTGATAAACCTTCATTGTCGGCGACACGTAGGGTAACAAGGTAGTTGCCCGCTTTGGCATATTGGTGACTGACAGCCCCTTGTTGTGAGGTGAAGCCATCACCAAAGTCCCACAGATAAGTCACTATCTCGCCGTCATCACTAGAGCTATCGATTAAGTGCAACGTTAACTGTTCCGCCTGGTAGGTAAAGTGTGCTGTTGGCGCACCATCATTGGTTGTGCAAGTGCCATCAAATTGCCATACATTCGGATACGCGGCAGGCTGCGCGCCAGTTCCCCAATGAATCGCGGTGTATTTGTTGTTTTGATATTTTACTTTGTCCCCTTTTCGGTATTCTGTACGGCTATTCCACAGTGGTCGGTCTTCACAAATTGGCGCTATACCATCATCAATACCCAGCTGCTTTACCTTAAACCCTTGAATGTTATCTGTGTTTGTCACCTTTAGTTTGACTACATAGACGCCCTCTTTGGCATAAGCATGGGTAGGTGATCGCTGTGTCGAACTGTTGCCATCACCGAATTCCCAAAAATACGAAACGATCCCTTGGTCATCATGCGATGCATCTTGAAATGACACGGTTAAATGCACCGCTTCGTGGGTAAAGTCGGCCATAGGTAAACCCGTTACTGGTTGGCACTTGAGGTTTTTTAGGTACTCATTAGCGGCAAAGGCTTTAACAATACCGAATCCATAGTAGTCATCTCGGCCTAGCTCTCCTCTATCTTGAGCAGTTGCTTGCAGCGCTTTGCGGATCTGCGCATTGCTACAATTTGGGTGATGCCCCCAAATTAATGCAGCAACCCCCGAAACATGGGGCGTCGCCATAGAAGTGCCACTCATGGTACCGTAATCGCCAGAGTTTAAAGTAGAAAGCACGTCAACACCCGGCGCTGCCAGCTCAACCTGATCATTATGGGTCGAAAAGCTCGCGCGTTCACCTTGTTCATCAACTGCCGCAACCGCAACAACATTGTCATAAGATGCCGGATAGTGCTGACTTTGCACGCCACTATTGCCAGCGGCGGCGATGTGCAATACGCCTTGTGCATACGTGTCATTAAAAGCAATACGCTCAGCTTCTGAGGGCTGCCCACCCCCTAAGCTCATGCTAGTAATTTGGGCACCCGCAGCAACACATTGATATATTGCGGCGGCAATGTCTGAACCATAGGCCCAACCTCCGCCGTTGTTGAAAACTTTGACAATATGCAAGCCTAGCGTGCCTGAAGGGTTCACGCCCACAACGCCAAGGTCATTGTTACCAATCGCGGCGACGGTCCCGGCAACATGGGTTCCATGGCCATGACCATCCTGATACCAATGACCGGTGTTGTGCTCTCCATAACCATCACTACCTGTGATACCTAAGTTTGGCAAATCAGGGTGGCCCAAAGTATAGCCAGTATCTAAAATACACACTTTTCGGTGCGGTGCACCGATATCACGGAGTAGATCTGCTTCGACCATTCTAATGCCGTATGGTGTAGTCTGCGCACTTAAATATCGCTTGGGGTCCACTTCAATTGATTGAACATCAGGATGGTTTTTTAAGCTGAGATACTGATCCGGCGTTAGCGTTAACGCCATTGCATATTGCTCTAAAAGATGTTGCTGTGGCTGCGTTGATAGTTTTTCAGCCTGTATATTGAGATACCCCTTGGCATGTTCAAGTTGTTGAGTAACTGATAGGCCCTGCACTTTAGGGGCATTAAATGTCACGATATAGCGATTATCCTCAATGGCTACATGTTTGCTCTGCTGGCCAGCCACGATGAGATGAGAGAAAAAAGATAAAGACAAAACTAAACCCCAAGCAGTTATTCTGTTGGGCTTAAAAGATACTTTGGTGTTATTCATAATTAGCTCAATTGAAACACCTTGGTCACACAAACCGTGACCAAGGTGGATTAGAATAAAAAGGTGGGCGAACCCACCCCAGGTTGGTTAGCTAATACCAATCGGCATGAACAGAGTCACAAGAATGGCAATTAAATTGCATTCCCCCGGCAATACGTTCCAGTTGACGCTAACTACTCAAACGACTTGCCATGGGTTATCAGCAAATTTGCACACTCAAATTTATGCCCCTATGCATACTGATTGGTAAGTAATGAAACCGAATTAGTCACACTGCCCGTTGTTGATCCACACATCCCAACGGCCAGAATATTGCTCAGGGTTTTTCCGTGTGGACCATTTCGCCGTGTATTTGACGTTATTGAGATGGACTTGATCGTCCTTCACGTAGGTTTTGTTGGCTTGCCAAGCAGGGAGTCCACCGCACGTTTGAACACCTTGATCGACTCTCAATATCATCACTTTACTGCTAGAAAGCTGAGCTTGGTCTTGTACCGTCAACGTAATTGTATACTCACCTTTGGTGGCAAAGGTGTGGGTAGGCGCTTCGTGTGAGGAGAGATTGCCGTCACCAAAATCCCATTGATAACTGACAATGCCATTGTCATCCCAAGAATTATTAATAAATTTGACAGTTAAGCCATTTGCCTGAGCGCTGAAATCCGCTGTGGGCGCAACGTTAGCTGCATAACAACGACCTTGTTTTTGCCAAATATCAGGATAACGCGTTGGATAGGTTGCAAACGTGTCTTGTTTCGCAATGTATTTGTAGTTTTGATAAAAAACCCGATCGCCAGGTGCATACGTTTGGTGCACAGAAAATGCTGGCAGCCCTTCACATTCATCGGGTAGGCCACTGTTAACTATCACCTCTTGCTGGCTGATACTCGCTTTGCCTTGAGCATCGGTTGCAAGTAAAGTGACATAATAACGACCATCATTTATATAAGTGTAAGTTGGGTTTTGCTCCGCTGAAGTATCTTTCTCTGGATTGTTCACATCGTTGAACTGCCAAAAATGACTAATAACAGCGCTGT
Organism: Pseudoalteromonas sp. Of7M-16; assembly: GCF_022347805.1. Classification (NCBI taxonomy): domain Bacteria; kingdom Pseudomonadati; phylum Pseudomonadota; class Gammaproteobacteria; order Alteromonadales; family Pseudoalteromonadaceae; genus Pseudoalteromonas; species Pseudoalteromonas sp. Of7M-16. The sequence continues at coordinate 8,785 of NZ_JAKRFY010000049.1, forward strand.
CATCGATGGACTGATCAATAAAAGACACCGTTTGTGCGTCTATCGAATGGCGATAGTTTGCAACGGGTTGCTGATTGAGTGCACCGTCGCAACCATGTTCAGTTAAGTAGTCACTTGCGGCCTTAGCCTGCACGATCCCGTAGCCATAATATTGGTCTCGACCATCCGTGCCTCTATCTTGCGCACTTAATACCAACGCATTGCGAATATGCGCATTGGCACATTCACGATGATTACTCCACACCAGCGCGGCAACACCTGTCACATGAGGTGTCGCCATAGACGTGCCACTCCATGCTGCATAACGGTTACCAGGTAGTGTTGAGTTGACCTCAACTCCCGGCGCTGCCAGCTCAACTTGACCATGAAACTGGGAAAAGCTCGCCCTGTTGCTGTGTTTGTCGACCGCAGCGACCGATATTACATTGTCGTAAGACGCTGGATAGTGCTCCATTGAAGAGCCATTGTTGCCGGCCGCCGCGATATGCAAGATACCTTCGGCATAGGTTCGATTAAACGCGTCGTTTTCCACCGCAGAAAATGACGTGCCGCCCAAGCTCATATTAATGATATCAGCGCCAGCGTCAGCACACTGCTCTACCGCAAACGTAATTTCAGATCCGTAAGTCCACTCTCCCTTATCATCAAATACTTTGACAATATGCAGCCCAACTGTGCCAGACGGGTTTACACCGACAACGCCGAGGCCATTTCCGCCAAGGGCAGAAATGGTGCCTGCAACATGGGTGCCGTGACCATGCCCATCATGAAACCAATCGCCAGTGTCGTACTCACCATGACCATCATCTCCAGTTACGCCAGTACTCGGTAAGTCAGGATGATCAGGTGAATAACCGGTATCCATCACACAGACTTTCACATTGCTTGCTTGTGCATCTGACAACAGCCTAGCTTGAACCAAATCTATCCCATAAGGAATTGTTTCAGCAGCCAAATACCGCTTTGGATCTACTTCAATATACGCTGTATCTGGATGCTTTAACAACGCTTGATATTGGCGCTCCGATAACTTTGCAGCAAACGCATTTTGATTGGGTAAAGCACGTAAAACTTGGCTATCGATGTCTTTAGCTAAATGTACCATCAGCTGTGTTTTTGCCAGTGCAAGATGCTCACCTTGCATACCCTGAAGACTCAAACGCTGTGAAATTGCAGCGTCATTCATTTTGACGATATAACGCTGTGAATCGTCCTGTGCGAGCAAATTATTGGATAATAAGGCACCTAAAAGCCCCAAATTGATCAGCGACAGCTTGCCGCATCTTCGTTTGTCTGTACCAACATATACATTATTCATGATGACTGTCCTTACATGCTCATAATTAAATGTTTTGTATGCTACTAAACTCAGTGCGCCACAAAACATCTTTTATTTCAGCCACATGCAATCTCTCATTTAGCGATAGTTCACTATGTTGAGTGTGTTACTAACTTTTTTGCAATCTTAGTGGCCATTGCAATACACCAAGCTAATCACACAAGATGTGGCCCCGAAAAAACCGCCCTATTGTCTGTTTCATTTTATCTATAGAAATCATAAGCCCGAATACAATGTATACAATATAAAATTGATTGTATACATGTTTTTAACCTTTGGTTCACACAAGGTGTTGTTTGAAGTGCGATGTTGAGCGCAAATTGGGCATGTTCATCAGCTAAGTTCGCTGACAATTTAAAACAGATGTAACAGCAGGATTGTGATCTTGAAGCTTACAACTCTGAGTGATTGATATGTAAGTCTATTGTCTCATTACATTAATGGATACATGTAAACGTCAATGTTGTTTGGTCAGTGCTAAATCCGCTACTGTGCAACCCCTCTTCTATGCAAAAATAGTGTACCGATTGTACATATTAGCATCCATTATCACTGCTAATTGCTTATATTGGCTGTTTTCCAAGCCACTGAACTCTAAATTGTTGGGGTGAGACACCAGTTTGCTTTTTGAAGAAACGGCAAAAATAACTAGTGTCGTCATACCCCAGATCATAAGAAATTGTTTTGATGTTTTTATTTGAAAAAGCAAGTAAGCGCCTTGATTCAACCAGTACTTTTTCGTGCAATAATTGCGTCACTGATTTACCAAACTGTACTTTGGTTGATAAGCTGTGATTTTGAAAAAGAATTCAAAGAAGGCCGTTTGATCCGTTAAATCCATAACTGCGATAGATGGTAGCGCCTCCTTACTGGGCTTTAATAAAACAGGCTTTTAACAAGGAGGTTAAATACCTTTTAGCTTGCGCATAAGATCAAAGCCGAGCTTAGTGACTTTTTGCCCTTTGAGTTTATGCAACCCTGAAATATTAGATAAAATGATATAGCCTGACTTATTTTGTAAGTCTAGCAACATAACTGAGCTATAGCCGCCAGTTCCTCCATCATGAAAATACACGGTATCGGTTTTATTTGAGCTATCTAATACATACCAACCTAAAGCCATTTTGGTAAATCGTTTTTCATACGTAAGTTGCTGTTGGCATTGTGTCCAAGACAACATGCCGTCAAATTGTGCAGCGGCGAATTGACCGAGATCTTGAACGGTCGACAGTACAGCTCCAGCTCCTTGCAATACCCCTAAATCCCAATTGTTGATTGGCTCGCCACTTTTACTCAGACCCATAACCAACTCACCATGAACATCACGCCAATTACAGAAACTACGATGCATATTGAGCGGTTCAAAAATACGTTTTTGCAGGAGCTGCCCATAATTCATGCCATCCATCTTAGCCAGCACATAGCCCAGCAATCCCATCCCTAAGTTGGAATAATTGTGTGTGCGTTTGGTGTTGAGTTTTATATCATGGGCAAGATGCGTCAGAAGATCTGATTCCAAATAGGCAGCATAAGGGTTGTTTTTACGCTTAAACATTGCCTGCCAGAGCAGCCCTGGCGGCAGTCTGGGTAGGCCGGATGTGTGTGTTGCCAAAGACTCAAAGGAAATTTCTGCATTGTCACGAATGTCAATCGCTAGATGTTCATTTATAGCATCATTTAAACTCAGTTTTTTCTCACACACCATTTGTGCTAGCACTGCACAAGTAAACAATTTAGTTAATGAGCCTATTTCGAACACCGATGTACGGTTGTCGACTTGCTCAACACCTTTTCGACCGTGCCTCGCACCATAGTAGTGACAGTCACCGGCCACAAACTTAGCCACTGCCAGTTCAGTGTTGGGCGAAAACAAACCTACAACACTATTTATTGCTTGTATTTCTTGATCGTCAAACTGCATATTCGTGCCCTTCCTTCTGTGCTGCTTTTATTGGAGCACATGCGCGGACACACAACAAAACGAATAACGTAAGCAAATGTTTATATTGAAATAGATTGCGTTGCGCTGAACACACTAAATCGCTATAGCAACAACTGCTCCCGGTAACTCCCAGGCGATACCCCACACCAAGTAGTAAATGCGCGAATAAATGAATTAGATTCTTGATAACCCAATAAAAAAGCGATTTCACTGAGTGACACATGCGACCTGCTAAGATAATGTTTGGCCAATTGTAGGCGCACATCTTGTAACACGCGGTGAAAAGTAGTTTGTTCCTCGGTTAGCTTGCGCTGTAGGGTACGTTTACTCATAGTCAGCTTTTGTGCTACAAATTCTATGTCGCTGTGCCCTGCTGGCAGGGATTCAACCAACACCGCACGCACTCGCTCCACAGTTGTGGCCGTCGCAGTGAGATCCGCCAGCTTTTGCTTCAGCCCACCTTCGAAGTAAGTCCACATACCTGAGTTTGCCGTCAAAAAAGGACGCACTGCATCTTCTGCTTTAAACATCAAAGACAGCTTGTTACCAAGCTTGGGTTTACACCCAAAAAATGCCTCGTATGCCGCTAAATTATTCGGTAATTCCGGTAATACCACCGCCAAAGGCGTCACTTCATGACGAGTTGCCAAGCGCAACAGCTTAGTGAAAAATACCATTTCAGTCAGTGCTAACACGGTTGGAACTTCGCCTTCATACCCATAACAAGACAGTGCCATCTCGGTACTCTTTTCATTCACGTCGAGATCCATTTTCATTGGGCCAATTAACGGTTTGTAATGTTGGATCCGAGACAGAGCCGTGTTTAGATCAGGACTACAAAGCGCGGCAAACAAAGGGGCATCGAAAACCTCAACGGTCAAATGTTCAGCAACCAATAAGGGAACATCTCGACCCTCTGCGGCTTTTTCAATCGCCAGCCACCAAGCGAAATACTCTTTAGGTGAAAGCATTACCGAATCTCTATTGAGTATGTCCGCCGGCAACTTGGAATAAGCCACCACTGTCTCAACATCAATATTCATGTCTTTGAGTAATATTTTACAATTGGAATGCACCGTAAACTTGCTAGCAATTTTCATAACTTGTTACTTTTCCATTGATTGACGCGATAACTTAAGCACCACTTTGCGTGGCAATAAAGGTGTGATCCAATTTAGTAAAAACTGTAATTTATGCTCATTAAAGGCCACCAGCTTACCTTTTTGCATCGCTCGATACCCACATTCAGCCACCGACTTTGCCGACTTCGCATGTTTCCACACATCAACGCCCTCAAGGTTCCCCGCCGCCACAAAACCTGTATTAACCGCACCAGGACACAGTGCAGTGGCCGTCACGCCGGTGCCGTCCAGCTCTTCTGCAACAGCTTGTGTATAAGAAGTCACGTAGGCTTTTGTTGCGTAGTATACCGCCTGCAATGGTCCCGGTAAAAATGACGCCGTGGAAGACACATTTAAAATGCGCCCGTGTTTTCGGGCAATCATGCCTTTTGAATATAAGTGAGTAAGATCGGTCAATGCAGTGATATTTACTTGTACCATTTGTTGATCCGCTTCAAGATCGCGCTGGTAAAACAACCCGTGGCCCCCAAAACCAGCATTATTAATTAGCACATCAATGTCGATATTGAGCGCATTGGTTTTATCAAAAATACGCTGCGCCGCGTACGGTTGAGATAGGTCTTCAATTATCACAGTCGCTTTGATGCTGTATTTTATTTCAAGCTCTTTTGCCAACGCATTAAGCTTATCTAGAGAGCGAGCAACCAATACCAAGTCGCCCCCTTGCTGCGCGTGAAGATGCGCCAGTTCTAAACCTATACCACCCGATGCGCCTGTAATAAGTGCTGTATTTGCCATTTGTTTTGCCTCTGCTTAAACCCCGCTGAACAATTAAATCCAGTATAAACATTCAAAACACGCCACACACTGACAATTTGTGACACCCAACATGCAAAAGGCGACAACATCACTCAAAGTGTGCCAAAGTGGAAACCCCCATTACAGTTTGAAAGTAGTCAGGAGCCGTGTTGCCCATAACCATCAAGCGCCTCAGCCATCATCCTGACGAAGGTCAGGATCCATCTCACGCTATGCCATCAAACTCAACTGCACCTCAGCCGTCATCCTGACGAAAGTCAGGATCCATCTAACTCTATGCCATCAAACTCAACTGCACCTCAGCCGTCATCCTGACGAAAGTCAGGATCCATCTCACTCTATGCCATCAAACTCAACTGCACCTCAGCCG
>NZ_JAKRFY010000050.1:0-12379 GCF_022347805.1 Pseudoalteromonas sp. Of7M-16
ATTAATAGCCGGCCCAGAAAAAGTTTAGATTATCAGACGCCGAAAGAAGCCTTTTCACTTGAAAATATGAGTGGTGCACTTGGAACTTGAATTCGGGATTTTAAGCACACCATTTAGTGAACTTGATAGCAGAACTGATAGACACCATACTATTTTTGCGTACTTGTTTTTTGCCCCTGTCTCAGTTTTTATTGGAGCTTTTATTCTGACACTATTGGCCTTTTTGCTCAAACCTGTTAAAGGACTAACGATTTCAGAGGCAGGGATCACCGATACATCATCTCCATTTTAAATCGGGGAAATACCATTTGATAATATCTCTTCAATTAACAGTAGAACTAATATTACATATGGGAATAAATATGGAAAAGCTCGTATGAATGAGGTTTGTATTAATATTCGGCGAAGAAAAATAGATAATACATGGTGGGCTAACAAAGGCTTACTAGGGAGAATTGTTAAGCGTCTTCATGCATACACCATCCCAACTAAAGTATTTTCAGCTTCTCACAATGAAATAGTAGACGCGATTGAGAAAAGTATAATAAACAAAAATATAAAGTTTACTTCCATGGATTTTAAACATGAAAGATAAAAACGAAATGAAGGTGAGGCCTGTTACTAGGCTGGTAAATCGGACGCAATACAGCAGACTGTGTCCGTGTCCGCGTTTAGCCCGATTTTTTAAGCTTTTTACAGCTGTATTATAATTAAAGGATGTTCAATGGAACAGCCAGATGTCAAAGTAGAAACGGATATAAGTGCCAAACCGAGTAAGGTTTGGAGCATTATTTCAAATTTTTCAAAATGGAATGTTTGGCATGCTAATAGTGTGCGAGTTGTCACATCTGAAGGTCTTCCTCAGAAGTTGTATACTCAAATGGCAGGCGTTTCAGTTTGGTTTAATTTAAGAAAAGTTAAAACTATTGATGAGCAGTATTTAGAGTGGACAGGTTCTTTTCCTTTTACTGAAGTGCTACTTAATGGCACTAGAAAATTTACATTAACGGAAGTTTCAGAAAATAGCTGTAAGTTAACCCAAGAAGAGACTTTTGGTGGTTTATTGAGCTTTCTTTTTAAATCAAAGCTCAGTACCAAATATCAGATCAGGTATCAGCTTCATAATGAAAAAATTAAAGCATTAGCCGAATTAAAAATATGACAAATGTATCAAGGGGAAACCAATAGGCTTGGTCCATACCTCACCAATTGTAGCCAAGCGTTTAGTTCCGCATTTGAAGGCGATAAAAACAGCGTAAGGCAGACAAAAATGGTAATAACTTGGAATGAAAATAACTTGGGAAAGACATTAATTTAGTGTTTTTTGGCTCCAACAACCTCATCACGTTCCGCCAAACTTGGTAAGTGAAAGTTGACTAATATATAGTAAATTCGCTGTCGCAGTGTAAGCCCCCTTGCGGGGGCTATAATTGATTAATTGAGCTGAAACATTGCAGAGGTGGTTGAAAACAGTAGTTGTAGTTTGCCATCTTCACTCATTCTGGTCTTGAGCTTATGTTTGCTGGTCGACCCAATGAGTTCAGGGCTTGCCCAAAGCTTGTTGCCCTTTGAATCTGCATATATGATTTGTGATTTTGAATCACCATACCAAGAGTTATAACTCGTAACGTAGATGATATTCTGACTGGTTGTGCTGGTAGGTGAAATTGCTATTGCCGTAGTGTTCAATGGTGCGGCTTGTTCATGGACGAGCTCAAGAGTGCCATTATTTTCCTTAAAAATAGAGATTTGAAGATTATATGTGAAGTTATAAGAGCCGTGCCCTAAACAGATAATTTCTTTGTTTTCATCACTATCGTAGTTAAAGTACTCAACTTGAAGGCATTCTATGGGGTAAGAAGCAGTGCTAAAGAAGCTACCATTGTCGAGTTCAATAACTTGTAGACTAGAATCAGAGAGCACGACTGAAAGTCCGTTGCTGTAGTTTGCACTAAAATCATGAAGTTGCTGGTCAAGCGCATAGGTTGCGATCAAGTTTTGGTTGAATACATCAACGACAGTGAAATTGGTACCCACACTGTACAGGGCATCAGATACGTTATCACCATCTGCGTCTATCGTTTCAATTGCACTTAGAGTTGATTCGCTATCAACAGGTAGTTGATAAGAAATACTGCTTGTTTCGAAATCAAAAATACTTAAACCGGTATCATAGCTATCGGAGGTTGAGATAAGTACTTGATCTAGGCCATTGTCATTGAAGCTGGCTACTTGAGCCATTCTATTGTTCCAGTACTCAAAGCTATCGAGCTCTTTAGTTGAATAGTCACCTGAACTATCCATGCTTATTATGGAGCCTCGGTCGCTTAAGTTACCTGCTTGATATGCGGCATAAAAAATAGACTCATTTTTTTGATTCCATCCAGCTGGTACATAATTACTCAGATATGGTGATACAAGGTCAGTACGAGTTTCGATGCCGTTTGCATTTACATCTGCTACTGACAAAATATTATTGGCGCTCGAATTCGAATTACTACTCCACAATACCTCCAAACTGCCATCATTATCACTATCGCCTACATGAATTGACTTGGTGTTCGTTTCTTGGTTGAATATTGTCTGGGCACTGGAAAAGGTTCCTGTTTCATCAATATTATACACCTCGATGTTTCCCCACTGACAAGGGCCAATTAACAATTCATCGTGTTTGTCAGTGTCAATATTATGCGTGTTTATAGAGCATATGTCGGAAGACTTCAATTCACCTAACTGGGAGTTTGTGAGTGCAGAGTAAACTCGCACAAATTCCCAGTCAGAGCCAACAATCTCTTGCACACCATCACCATCAAGGTCACCTAGTTCTAACAGGGTTGAGCCAAATGATCCTGAGTGCAACCACTGGTTTTCCCAGTTTTTCGAATCATATACAACACCATTGTTGATGATGAGTTCAAGATTGTTGTCCGAATCAACATTGCCAAATTCGAGCATGTTCATTTTTGGCAGTGAAGCGTTAAATATAGGCGCATTTAAATCTGATTGGGAGTAGACAGATAGATGACTACTATCGTCATTATATTCTTCGCCGTGAATTACTGCGAACTCAGGTTGTCCATCGCCGTTTGTATCTGCAATTGCTGCCGATTTAGCTACGTCCTCAAATGAAAGCAGCGCTTTAGCTTCTGAATTTAAGTCCTCAATTACGCTAAGACCGTTTTTTGTCAGGACATAAATTTCTGGTTTGCCGTCATGGTTAGAGTCATATGCAATGACTTGTTGGATCGTACCTTGTGTTGGCATTTTATAGGGATACAGCCAAGTTTGTTCAAAATCTTCAGATTGATGAGACAATAACATGATACGGTCGAGGTTATCTGTTGTTAAAACTTCATTGTTGCCATCACCATCGAAGTCACCAATAGTAATATTATTACCCTGTATTGGCGTATGTGTGCCTGAGCGAGCAAGAGGTAAATTGCCACCGCCATTAACTGTAATTGAATACTCAGTTGTAGTGCTTTGGTTCTCAGTTGAACTCGGATCGGGAATTTCAAAATTGAAATAGTATGTTTGTGAAGAGAACATACTGTCGGTTGGCACTACCCAGGTTATGGTACCATTTTCGTCAATAGTAACTCCATTAGGCGCAGAAACTAACTTTGCAGGTTTTGCGGTTTCCGGTGTGTCTGGGTCTAATTCTAATGCGGTAAATGTTACAACATCGCCGGGGGTAGCAAATGCAGGCATTTCTACAGTACTGACTGATATAGGTGCATCTTCAATATATGCAAGTGCTTTGTTGCTTAAAGTTTGGTTAGCACCATCGGAAACTAGCATTGCAACGGTAACTGAGTCACCGGATTTTGCGATGCCAGCTGGCAGCGTATCAGAAGATTGATTTTCAATTACATCACCATTTATGTACCAGCGGAAGCCAATCTCTAATTCATTTAGTTCTGTATCAGGATCTTCATAACTGCCACTTTGGACAGTAATTGGGGTTGTCGTGTCATAGCGGTCTTGCGTGAAATGGGGTGTATGAACAAGCGGAGGCAAGGACATATTGTCAATCGATGTGGTCTTTATTGCCAATGAAGGGTCTAAAAAAATTGAATAGAAGTCTCTAAAGTAAGTGCCTTCATCATGAGTTCCATCATTATCTCTATCCAAATAGTAGGTTGTTAACGGCTCCGAAAAAAGCAACTCTACTCGTTGTGAAGCACCTGTAAATTCGATGCTGCCTTCAGAGAAATATGGCGCTCTACCTATCAGTGGGCTAGTTTTAAACTGTACTTTACCTTCTTCACTATATGTAATTGACCCTTGAGTTGTTAAGTTGTCGACAAACCCGTTTTCTTCCGTTGATGTTGCAGAGAATGATGAAATGAACTGTTTTCCATCAGCCTGTTCGAAAAGCATGTTGTGTTCTAGGGTTAAAGTTTGGTTACTTGAATTGTTAACGTTGCTACTTTGTGTCGTAAAATAACCTGACAACGTTTGCTTTTTATCATCGCTTTCGCCAGTTAGTTTATTAAAGTAAAAAGATATATCGTAGCCAGTGTTTGCAAACGCGGTAACAACGGTTGTTATTGAACCTGACAACGTAGGTGTATTTTCGTAATTTTTACAATTGGTGTAATCGACAACGATATGGCCTTTACCCTGTTCATCTAGTTTACCGACGAAGCTGCTAGTTCCAGAGATATAACAGTTAGCGCTACCGCGTATAATTCCATTGGAATTGGTCTGGGTACTGATGTTGTCAAAGTTAGTACCAGCCAAAGAGTCGACAGTAGAATCAAACAAGTGCTTGAATGTTTGCTTGACCAAGGAGCCTGTTAATGCAGCATCTGCCTCGTTGCCGGTATATCTCGTGGAAATTAGCTTTTTGATCGTATTTTTTAATTCAGATTTACTCGCACCTTCTGGGTTGCGCAACAAATCACTTACTGTGTTTTCTACTTGTTGTGTTTGATTTGTATTTGAGCCAGCATTGCTGGAATCAGACCCCCCTCCACATCCTGATAGAATAGAGGTCATTAGAACTGTAAGTGCTGTTTTATTGAAATGTCGCATTCTAGCTATTTTCCTAAGCGATATAAGACTGGGTATTGTACATAAAATGGGACATTTTTGAACGGCAAAGTTTAGGCAAATAAGCATGATACCGGTCTAAAATAAGATTGAGGGGACAGATAATAAAAATACCAGCAAAAAAGGGCTAGTATAGCCTGAAGTTAATGCAAAAGGTGAAAAAGGTTGCAACAGGGTGCAATAGCGGAGCAATAGGGGACAGAGCAACAGGGTGCAATAGGGGACAGACACAAATTTATTGCTTGTAATTGTTCTACAATTTGGCGGCCTATACCCGATGTGCCGCCTACAATGACTATCACTTTATTGACAGCCCAAAAAATGCCTGTCCTTTACTTTTCTTTGTTCTCTTTTACCTACCAAATCGTGCCCATTTCATATTAACTGTGTCCAATTGCACAAGCTATATACGTTATGGGCGCACAGTAAACTCAATTAAAGATAAATTTTGTCCAATAAATGGTAAGGGCAGATTTTAGCAGTATGAAAATAGGAAAAGGCGTTGAATGAACAGCGTATAGTTGTGCGCTGTTCGCTTTATTGCCTGCAAATGCAGCAGTATCTTTGGAAGCTAACTACGTTAGCGATAACGGCATCTGTTACACGAATAATGAGCGATGGAGAAACGTCCACATCGTACATCTCATTGAAGGTTTTTACGATTTCCTGCCTTTGCATTAAGGCTGGGGATTTTGTCACCCATGCTGGTAAAACGGGTTTGTTGTTTCTTCACCAACGGAGGCTCAAAGGTGCTGAGGCGGTCCCTCGGAGCCTCTATATCAATAGCGCCATCTTCAGTAACAATGGTTTTATTGGCGTAGCCATTTCGGCTGTTTCGAGAAGTGGATTTACTATTTTTACGATAACCCAGATGCTCATCCCGCTCAGCATTGAGGGCTGACTCAGCGGTCACTTTAGTAAGCATCTAGCTGATTCTTTCTTGTTCATTATCTGCTTGTCTATACCAACACGGTATTAATAACAGACAGTTACACCGTTTTTATTGCAGTCTCAAGAGTTCGAGCTCCACACTTTATTAGATGCGGCCGTGTATTCGCGAAAACAATCACGGGTTTATCATAGGCTCCCAACCAATCTTATCCAGACACAATATTTATCCAAAAAATAGGTTAAAGCTCACCACCAGATTCACTTTAGTGTTAAAGGGTCGGTGGGTCAGACGCTAAGCAAACTAAATTATTCCTCTTAACTGTGCTTTATCGATTAAAAAGCGGCAAAAACACGCCCATGAGGCGGCATTAAATTTCAAAAAAATACAACCTTATTGCCATTTCAACCTAGTGTTTTCAATAAATAAGTGCGTCTAAATGCTGGCTTAAAGTTTGCATCGCTTATCTTAAGACATAAGGAGATAAGTCATGATTTTAAACACTAACCCCCAAAACGTATCAAGTTACTCATCACAATATTCATCAGCCAAAACTCAAAACACGGCTTCTCCCTCAACACATGACACACAAGATACTCACTCGTCACAGATAAATCATGGTTGGGACACATTCACAAAAAAAGTAGAAGATGACCCTAAATTTGCAGAGGAAATGGCCGAAGCAATCACATTTATCCCCAATAAAATGATGGTCAACTTAAACGAAGCACCCCCTCTTACAGATCCGGCCGCATTTAAAAATTGGGCAGATCGCTCAGTTAAATTTGATAAAGTTGCAGCGCAGGTGACAGAGCAGCGAATCGAAATATTTAATAGGATGAAGGGGGAAGGCGCATCAGATGCAGAGATATTTAAAGAAATTATCTCCTTTAACAAGTCTCTTCCAATGGACTATCAAGCTAAATCAGGGATGTTAAGTGTAGACCAATATGCATGAAGGAATGGAATTGGGCCTTATCAAGAAGGCCCAAATATTTTATCAATCGTAATTAACGATAACTTGGCTTCTTTGTCCATATGCTGGCGGAGAAATTACACTGCCATTACCACGCACGCCGTAGGCAAAAATGAACTTTTTATTTGCATCTAAACCAGCAAAGTTCGTTAATCTACCTGATTTGCTCGACGTAACATCGACGCACGCCGAAGTTGAATTCCAACAAAGATACACAATCATACCAGGAGGAACTTTTGAAAAGCCCCAAGAATAGTTTACAACATTGATCTTAGATCCGAAGGGCACAGAACCCACCACTGGTAAGTTTAATGTGTATAACAAGCCTGAATTTCTGATAGTTGGTGCTGTACCACTGCTTACCCAAGCACCACCACTAATTGTAATTGGACCTTCTACATTACTGGGTGATATTTGCTCAGTTGAAACAGAGATTGTTGGGGTGAGAAGTTCTTCATGTTGTACTTCAGCGCTAGAGATGCCAGTCCATAAAACGGCAGCCGAAGCCAAACATGTCGTTAAGTATTTAGCGGTTTTTTTAAACATTTTCCTTTTCCTATTTTCCGTAAATCTATTTAACTTTTATCAACCATAAAACCCCATGTCAATAACATTATTTACAATAAAGTAATCTTGAAAGTTGTAAATACATGGCATATAAAGTGGTCAAAAAGTGAACGTGCAAAATTATATGTATAAAAAAGAACGTGTTGAGTACACGTTTAAATGTGACTGAATCATATCGATACAACTTGAGGAACAACCTGAGCATAAATAATAAGTGACCCTAAACGCTTTAAACACAGGCCAAAGCTAAGTGTGAAATAAACGACTGAAGGTCTTAACATCAAAAAACAGAGATAATGCGCAAGATGTAAAATCAAGTGCATAGATCATGCTAATAATTTTGATAAAGGGCTCGCTCAAGGCCCGCTATTATTTACGTTAAGTAATTATTTCCGCGGTCCAAATGCGCTATTAAATATACATAGAGAGGTTAATTGTAAGGTCTCAAAAAATTAAAACCCAGAATTCAACATACAAGTGCACCACATATAAAAACAAGATAGACATAGGCACTTCTCAGCTTCTGCTATTGTAAATGTGCGACCAATTACATCTTAGGAGTTAAGAAGTGCCAGATTTTTGCACTAATTTTAATTTAGAAGGGGCGTAAATACAAAACTTATAATACTCGTAACAACAAGGCTGCTTCTATAACAGCCTTGTTAATGTACTTGATCGTTAGTTATTTTCAATTCCCATATATTCCTTTGACTTTTCAAGCATTTTTTTCGTGCTCTCATCTAAAGCGTCGGCGTTAAACCCACCTTGACCTGTTAAGTTTTTCTCTGAAATGAGGAAACTAAAAATGCTACGCGGCTTGTCTTTGTTATTAGATGTTGTGTAAGTGGCTCTACCGTGACATCCCATACACCCACCCATGACAAAGTGGTTCGACAACTCCGGTACATTGGTGATATTAGGCAGTTCTCTTTGGTTTAATAGGCACTTAGATCCAATGGGTGCATTCGGGCAAGGTGCTTTATTGTTAGCTAAAGTATTATCTATAATCGCAGGCGCACGACCTTTAAATAACTGTAACCCAGATTGACTACTTTCAATGATATTATTAGCTAAGAAGTAATCCTGAGTAAGTGGCTTTTCAGGACTTGTTAACCCAGTATCTTCATTGGTAGGCAAAGGCTGTACGCCTTTCAAGCGATAATATTGCCAAACAGAGTCGCCAAATTTCCCTGACTCCTTCATGGCTTGGTGCACTTCCTTATTAACCTCGACTACCGCCTTAGTTATGGTAGGGGGTTGTTCAACTTTGATTGGCCCTCGATTATATTCACTTGGTAATGTAAATTTACCTGGTATAAAGTCATATCCATGATCAGCTTTTACTTCACCTTCTGTAGGTAAAGGAACTAGAATACGGTTCACACCATTGTTAATTACTGCGTGTGGTTTTGCTTGATCACCTTTCTTGTCACCATAATCAAGCTGATTGTAATTGGTTATAAAGTATAATCCCGAAGGACTACTACCATCCGCCTTTACTAAGTTGTCGACATGCTCAAATGTAGTGTAAATAAACGCCTCATAGTGCTTCATTTTTCTAATGATATGCAACCCGACCAAACCAAAGGTGCCACTCGTTGCGCTAGCTTGTTCACATTCATCACCGACCATGAGATGACACCGATAGTATAGCGCCTCTGCGGTATGGTAGCGGCCAGAGTCAATCATCGTTTGAGAAAGTTCTCTCCATGCAGCTTTTATTTCTATAGTTTCTTTGTTTGCGAAGTTTGGTAATTCATTTGGCGGCAAATTGAAGTCATTAGGGGCTTTTCCTTTCAAAGATTTTATATAGTCATATTCAACTTGATTCACTTTAGCTTGAAACAGCACTTCATGGTCATCGTAAGGGTTTTCCGCAGGTGTGCTGCCATTTGCAGGGAAAAAGATCTTATTCTGTCCTATCTGCGAGTTTTCATCTAAGTTATTAAATCTCGCTTGGTGTGTAGTAACCGTCGCATTTTTAAAAAAATATTGAGGTGCAAGTGTTTGAAAATCACCTTTTGGTGTGCTCTGCTTTGGGAATAACTCAGATCTATGCGCATAACTTTCCCATACCGTTACATGCTTGCTTAAATTACTTGTTGACGTTTTTCCAGAGCGGTAAAAGTTTGGCTTACCCGAAAAAATAAAACCTTGATTGTCCGAAACCGTCCCTCTAACCACTGGTGACACCCCGCTCCCAGATAACCCGTTTTGTTTGGCTGGAGCATTTAAGTAAATAAACTGCCGCCAAGCAAATCGTGCAAATTCTTTGTGTTCTATCGGGTTTTCAGGGTCATATTTAGGGGGAGCAATCGGGAGCTGGACCGGTATTTGTGTTAAATCAGTTGCGGTGATTGGCATACCGCCAGGAAAATCAGCTTTTGCATAAGCTTGCTGACTAATTAAAATCGTTGTGATAACAATGGCAGTGAATATATACACTGTCATTATTTTTTGCTGTGGTGATAACATAAGCTAAAGTCCTTTACGCCCTCTATGAGCTTTAACAATTATTTTCCTAACAATGCAAATTATCCTTCAAATTCGAACCATTGCAGTACAAAGCTTGTGTCGTTATAGTCTGTCCCACCGCCATCTTCTGTGACATATAAAGTACCGCCGCCAAAGGTTTTACCGTTGATAAAAAATAGGTTTGGATTTGCTACAGCGACAAGTGAAACGTGTGAGCCGGAGTTTGCGAATTGGATTTGAAGCCCTTTTCTCATTGTAAATTTACCAGTACCATTTTCGAAAAAGCCTACTGTCTGTCCTTGCCCGTGTATTGGAAATTCACAGTTACTTCCTGATAACGTTTGAAAAGTAATAGGCTTGCCATTTTCGTCTGTTATTTGAATATATTGCTCATAGGCTGCTTGGTGCATAGCAGTAAACGTCACCAATCTTCCAGTAGGTATAAAGTCCAATGACTGTGGTGCACTCCAATTTTTATTGCTCATGATTGAATCCTTTTATTAGTGTTACTTTACAAAGTTGCGTAGTTTAATTAACGCGTTCTATTTGCGTCGTCGAAAGCGTATTTGAATAAAGTACATGATGTAAATTTGTGTTAATGCGCTAGTTATTCATTAACAAGTGTTAGGTTAGTTAAATCAAAAAAAAAGTATATTACAGGTTATTACAAAGAAACTTGTCAGTTCTATCGTACGTTAACTACGTCTGCCCTGTTTATTTGTGTGGCTAAAGACAATGTTATAGGAAAGTATTCTAAGAAGTACCGAACTATTGAGACAGCTCATCAGAATTATCAGGTTTAGAGCTAAATCCGCAGAATTTGGTGGGGCGACTGCTGTTAAAATTCCCAAAATTAAAATAAAGATCACCGTCGACAGACACAAATTATTGCTTAAACCTTGCATTTCATTTCTGGTTAAATATCCAGTACTTAAATGGATTTGAATAGAAATGACAAGAGCACTGAAAGCACTGATAAATTTGTCTTCGACGTCTTATGATTGAAATTATGGTGAAATTATGGGACAGACACAAATTCATTGCTTAAACTAGGTTTCTTTACTACTGTTTAAATATCCAGTTAAAAATTGAGCTTAAGGGAATGACAAGAGCAAGGAAGGGATTAATAGATTTGTCGTCAACGTCTTACTATCACTTAATAGCACGGTGTGTACGTCGTGCTTTTTTGTGTGGGGAAGATAAGTACACAGGCAAAAATTTTGACCATAGACGAATGTGGTTGGTAGAGCGTATAAAGTTGCTCAGTAGTGTATTTTCGATAGAAATAGCAGCTTACGCCATCATGAGCAATCACTATCATTTGGTTGTTAAAGTGAATAGGCAGCAAGCACTAAGTTGGTCAGGTGATGAAGTGATATCGAGGTGGTACAAGTTATACAAAGGCAGCCCAATTGTTGATAGGAGCTTACTCGGTGACACTCTGAGTGAGGTGGAGGAACTGCTTAAATCTGAGCTGATTGAAAAATGGCGCGCAAGGCTGTATGACATCAGTTGGTTTATGAAAAACCTCAATGAATACATTGCAAGGGAAGCAAACAAGGAAGACAACTGCACGGGTAAATACTGGGAAGGACGATATAAATCACAAGCTTTGTTAGATGAAACAGCACTGCTTAGTTGCATGGCGTATGTGGATTTAAACCCAATTCGAGCGAATATGGCAAACAAGCTAGAGGATAGCGACTTTACATCAATTCAAGAGCGAATAAAGCAATTCCAAAGCAGTAAAGCAAACGTCAAAAAGCCAGATCAAAATGAAACAGAGCCTCACATCAAACAACCCACATCACTAAAACCGTTTGGTGGTAGAGAGCAAGAGCACACATTACCATTTTCGTTATTAGGTTACCTCAAGCTAGTTGATTGGACGGGCCGTTATATTCACTCTAAAGAGAAAGGTTACATGTCAAAAGATGTGCCCCATGTACTCGCATCAATGAAAATTGAAGTGACGACTTGGTTGGATAGGGTACAAAACTATGGAACGCGTTATGGGAATTTTGCAGGCTCTGAAACAGTATTAAGAGTTCATGCTGCTAAAAACGATGTAAATTGGTATAAGGGGGTCGGTTAATAATTTAGCTAAACCCCTCTCTTCGGCTCTGAACTTTCATTTGTTTATTGAGATGAAAATATTCCTACTTGAAATTTATTCCTAAAAACAAATGTAACTCGACAGTTTTTCCTAGTTATTGGGACGTTTATAAGAAATACATGGCGTCAATGCTACTAACCATGACTGTACAGTTTATCAGCCTACAAAATGTGCCTGTCCCATTTTTTCCTAAAAACAAACCCGAATTCAAGTTCCAAGTGCACCACTCATATTTTCAAGTGAAAAGGCTTCTTTCGGCGTCTGATAATCTAAACTTTTTCTGGGCCGGCTATTAATT